>NZ_SNUH01000002.1:300000-517790 GCF_012027355.1 Thermococcus sp. M36 | reverse complement strand
AAAACTCCAACGGTGAAGGCGACCATTCAGCTCGGCGGAATATCTAATTGAGTCCCTGATTTCCGTTAAATCTTCCAAGGCAATTCCATCGTATTTCTCCGCTAACTCAACGATTTTATTCGCTAACACTACCCCAAGCCCGGCTGGGTGGAGCACAACCCAGAGGAGATATGGGAGGCACAGTTCAAGGCCATAAAGACGGCCATCGAGAGGGCCAAAATCAAGCCGAACCAGATAGCGGCGATAGGAATTACGAACCAGCGCGAAACGACGATAGTATGGGATAGGGGTGGCAGACCCCTTTACAACGCCATCGTCTGGCAGTGCAGGAGAACTGCCGAGATGGTGGAGGAGATAAAGAAGGAGTACGGCGACGTCATCAAGGAGAAAACCGGCTTGGTTCCGGATGCCTACTTTTCGGCAAGCAAGCTCAAGTGGCTCCTCGACAACGTGCCCGGGATGAGGGAGAGGGCGGAGAGGGGCGAAGTCCTCTTCGGGACTGTGGATACATTCCTCCTCTACCGCCTAACCGGGGAGCACGTTACCGACTACTCCAACGCTTCTCGTACGATGCTCTTCAACATCAAAAAATTGGAGTGGGACGAGGAGTTACTCGAAATCTTCGACATTCCGGAGGGTGTTCTGCCCGAGGTGAGGGAATCGAGCGAGGTTTACGGCTACACCAGAAAGGAGCTCCTCGGGGCTGAAATCCCTGTGAGCGGAGACGCGGGCGACCAGCAGGCGGCGCTCTTTGGTCAGGCCGCCTTTGACGAGGGAATGGTTAAGGCCACCTACGGGACTGGCAACTTCATCCTGGCCAACACGGGAAGGATGCTCCTCTACTCCGACAACCTGCTGACAACGATAGCCTGGGGCCTGAAAGGAAGGATAACCTACGCCCTTGAGGGGAGCATCTTCATAACCGGCGCGGCAGTTCAGTGGCTCCGCGACGGGATTAAGATCATCAAAAGTGCCCCAGAGACGGAGGAACTTGCCACCAAGCTGGAGAGCAACGAGGGAGTTTACTTCGTCCCGGCCTTCGTCGGCCTCGGCGCGCCCTACTGGGATCAGTTTGCTCGCGGGCTAATAATCGGCATCACCCGCGGCACCGGCAGGGAGCACCTCGCGAGGGCGACACTTGAGGCCATAGCCTACCTGACCAGGGACGTCGTCGAGGAGATGGAGAGGCTCGTTCAGGTCAAAGAGCTCCGCGTCGACGGCGGTGCAACGGCAAACGACTTCCTTATGCAGTTTCAGGCGGGCATCCTCAACAAGCGCGTCATCAGGCCCGTCGTGAAGGAGACAACGGCCTTGGGTGCGGCATATCTGGCAGGCCTCGCCGTTGACTACTGGGAGAGCTTGAAGGAGATAATGGAGCTCTGGAAGGCGGAGAGGATCTTTGAGCCGGATATGGGCGAAGAGACGCGTGAAAAACTCTACCGCGGCTGGAAGGAGGCCGTGAAGAGGGCAATGGGCTGGGCAAAGGTGGTGCGGTAACTCCGTGACCGGCCCGTGGGGGCCGGGCCCATACGCTTTGTTTTCCGAAGAGAAAATAAAAGGAGACGTTATGAGACGAACTTTTCCCTGTAGAGCCTCGCCAACCTGCGGATACCCTCGGAAATCTCCTCCCCCGACGGCCTGGAGAAGTTAAGCCTTATGGCGTTGATTCCGCTGTCGTCCGTGTAAAACGGCTTCCCGGGCACCACAACAACGCCCTCTTTCTCCATGAGCTCCCCCGCGAACTCCATTCCGCTGGCGTTCTCCGGCAGGAACAGCATTATGAACATCCCGGCAATGGGCCTTGTGAAGCTTGCCCATGGGAGGTTTTCCTCCAGTGAGGCCACCATGATGTCCCGCTTCTCCCTGTACGCTGGAAGCGCCTTTTTCAGATGGTATTCCTCAAAGTAGCCCCTTCTGAGGTACTCCAGGGCTATATACTGCGAGATCGCCGGGGCGCAGAAGTCTATCGGCTGCTTCTGCATAAGAACCTTCCGGAGGACTTCTCCCTCGGCCGCTATCCATCCGATCCTGAAGCCGGTTCCAAGAACCTTGCTGAGCGTCCCGGCAACCACAACCCTTCCCTCGTCGTCCAGCGCCTTCAGGGGCCTGATGTTCCCGCCCTCGTACATCATAAAGTTGTAGGCGGTGTCCTCTATTATCAGAAGGTCGTACTGTGAGGCTATCTCAAGGAGGGCCTTCCTCCTCTCGGCGCTCATGGTAACGCCCATTGGGTTCTGCCCGGTTGGGATTGTGTAAATGAACTTGACCTTCCTGCCCTCGGAGGCCAGCCTCCTGAGCTTCTCTTCAAGGACATCGGTTCTCATACCGTTTTCGTCAACGGGTACACCCTCAATCCTTGCCCCCAGCTGTTCAAATGCCAGGAGGGTGTTTATGTAGGAGGGGTTTTCGGTTATTACCATGTCCCCTGGATCAATGAGAACCCTGCCAAGCAGGTCGAGGGCCCCGGTTCCGCCGATTGTGATGACGATGTTTTCAGGCGGCACGTCCACCCCGTCGTACCTCTTAAGAAAATCTGCCAGTTCCTCCCGGAGCTCTGGAATTCCGTTGGCTGGGGTGTACATGACCGATTTAGGTTCATTTTCTAGGATCTCGCGTGCCAGCTCCCCCAGGACTGACCTGGGTATCAGGGACGGATCCGGGTCTCCCGCCGCCAGAGAAATGAGTCTCCGTCCCTTCTTTTGGAGCTCGGAAGCCTTCTTCATGACGTCTGCAAGGGCCGAGCCTTTGATCCAGTTCGCCCTTCCGGCGAGGTACCTTGCGTACATCACGGGGATCACCGGTGTATATTTCGTTGTTACTTCTATAAATATCTTAACGTTATGGGGATGCTCTCCTATCTGCCCATGGATGTCGCAACCGTTATATCTCCCAAGGCCAACATTCTAACAAACCAAAGGTTGAAGAAACCCTTAAAACATCCCTTTGGTTTTGCCATATAAACTATAGAGACTCTATAGGGGCGGTTGGTATGGTGACAAAGGTCGCCATAATAGGCGCTGGAATAAGCGGTGCGAGCATAGCGCGCGTTCTGAGCAGGTACGAAAACCTTGAGGTGCACCTAATCGAAAAAGCCCCCGACGTCGGCTGGGGTGTTAGCAAAGCTAACACCGCTTTGATACACGGCGGCTACGACGATGACCCTAAGAAGTACCCCATGAGGGCAAAGCTCTGCGTTAAGGGAAACCGGCTCTGGCACCAGTGGGTCAAGGAGCTTCAGATCCCGCACATTTGGAACGGAGCGTTGATAGTTGCACTCAAGGAGGAGGACTTCGACGAGCTGGAAAAGCTTTTGGAGCGCGGGAGGGGGAACGGCGTCCCCGAGATGAGGATAGTCGATAGGGATAAACTCTTCCACCTCGAGCCTGGCCTCACGAAGGAAGCAATCGGAGCGCTTTGGGTGCCGATAGTCGGCCAGATTGGTCCGATCCCCGCGGTCATAGCGATAGTCGAGAACGCGGTCGCAAACGGTGTGAAGACCCACCTTGAAACCGAGGTTACGGGAATTAAGGTCGAGAACGGTGAGGTCAAGGGCGTCGAAACCAGCAACGGCTTCATAAAGGCTGACATCGTCATCAACGCCGCGGGCCTCCATGCCGACGAGATATCCAGAATGGCCGGCATTGACTACTTCGAGATACACCCGAGGAAGGGCGAGTACTGGCTCTTTGACGACGATATTCCCGGCCCGAGGAGGGTTCTCTTCCCGACGCCGACGCCGATAAGCAAGGGCATCGTCGTTACGACGGAGATAAGCGGCCATCTCATGATAGGCCCCAACGCCCAAGACCTGCCGCCGGAGGAGAAGGAAAACCTCTCCACAACGAGGGAGGGCCTTGAGAGCGTATGGGAGGGTGCCAGGAAGCTGTGGCCCAACCTGCCGCCGAGGAGCAAGGTTATCAGAACCTTCGCCGGTCTGAGGCCAGAGCCGACGGGAGGGGACTTTATAATCAAGGCCGAGGAGGAGGTCTGGGGATTCATAAACGTCGCCGGAATACGCTCTCCGGGACTTACAAGCGCCCCTGCAATAGCCTATGAGGTTGCCGAAATAATTCAGCGCGACCTCGGGATAAAACTGGTCGAGAAGGCCAAGTGGAACCCGTACAGGAAGGAGATAAGCCACTTCTTCATGATGACACCGGAGAAGGTGAACGAGGCCGTGAAGAGGAATCCGGCATACGGGAAGATCGTCTGCCGTTGCAACAACGTTAGTGAAGGCGACGTCTTGGAGGCGATAGAGAGGATGAAGGCCATAGGCGTCAAGACGCCGAGCGTCGATTCCGTGAAGTTTAGGACGAAGGCCACAACCGGAACCTGCCAGGGAAGCTTCTGCAGGCCGAAAGTAGTCCAGCTCCTCGCGAGAGAGTATGGAATTGAGCCCTGGAAGGTTACCCTCAAAGGAAAAGGAAGCGAGATTGGAACAGGCGACGTTAAGGCCCTCAGGAGGGGTGCCTGATGTTCCCAGAAATTCCGATACTGAGCTACGATGTCGTCGTTATCGGCGGCGGGCCGGCTGGAATGGCGGCCGCGGTCAAAGCAAAGGAGCTTGGACTGAGCGTCCTTCTCCTCGACGACAACGACTACCTTGGCGGAATCCTCCCCCAGTGCATCCACCCTGGCTTCGGGATACACTACTTCAGGGAGGAGCTGACCGGCCCGGAGTTCGCGGCGAGGCTCGCGAAAAGGTTAGTTGGGCTCGGCGTCGAGTACAGAACCGCCGCCCGTGTCCTCGAAATCAAGAACTACTCCGACCTTGAGAAGGTCGTGGTCTTCACCTCCCCGAGCGGAGCTTATCAGGCCTGGGCAAAGGCTGTAATCTATGCCGCAGGGGCGAGAGAGCGGCATGCCTTCGAGATAGGCATCGTCGGCGACCGCGTTGCTGGAATTTACACGGCTGGAGAGGCCCAGACACTCATGGACATCTACGGAATCCTGCCCGGGAAGGAGATTGTCATAGTCGGCTCCGGCGATGTCGGGTTGATAATGGCGCGCAGGTTTGCTCTCGAAGGGGCGAAGGTAAAGGCCGTCGTTGAGCTGATGCCATACCCCGGTGGACTGGCTAGGAACGTGATGATCCTCAGGGACTTCGATATTCCGCTCTACCTGAGCCACAAGGTCGTAGAGGTGCGCGGAAGGGGCAGGGTCGAGAGGGTGAAGGTCGTGAAGGTGGACGAGAACCTCAACGAGGTACCGGGAAGCGAGTTCTGGATAGAGGCAGACACCCTCGTCGTTTCCGCGGGGCTGATTCCAGCCGTCAAAGCTCTGAAGAGAATCGGCGTCGAGATAGACCCATCAACAGGCGGCCCGGTTGTAAACGACAGGCTTGAAACGAGCGTCCCCGGGATTTTCGTTGCTGGGAACTCCCTTATCATCAATGACCTCGTTGACTACGTGGCCGAGCAGGGCGAATTAGCGGCGGAGAGCGCAAAGGAGTTCATAGAGAAGGGCGGCATTGAAAGCCGGAAGTGGGTGAAGGTCGAGAAGGGCGAAAACGTCCGTCTCCTCGTTCCGCACTATCTGAGCGGCGACCGCGATGTCTACCTCTACCTCCGCGTTTCAAGGCCGATGGAGGACGTCGAGCTGAAGATTCCGGAGATTGGCAAGAAGCTCAAGCTACCGGTCGCCAAACCGGCCGAGATGATAAGGGTCAGGCTGAAGGCCGAGGAGGTCCGGAAGGCTGAAGAAAGGCTCACCGTTGAGGTGGTGAGGGCATGAAGAAGACATACCGCTTCACATGCATCATCTGCCCGCTGAGCTGTGCCCTGGAGGTTGAAGTTGATGACGGCAGGGTTGGGGAGGTTAAGGGCTACACCTGCCCGCGCGGCAAGGAGTGGGCCATAGAGGAGGTCACCAACCCGAAGAGGGTGGTCATGAGCGTCGTCCCGGTTGAAGGCGGGGCGTTGCCAACGGTGAGCGTCAAGACTGCCGAACCGGTGCCCAAGGAGAGAATCCCTGAACTTATGAAGTTTCTGGCCGGACTCCGGCTCAGGGCTCCGGTGAGAATAGGTGACGTGGTGGCCGAGTGGGAGGGTGTGAAAATAGTGGCCACGAGGGGGGCTTAGCCCCCTCACCAGAAGGCTTCGTCCATGCTGGGGGCGTTTTCTATTTCTTCGGGGACTCTTATTTTCACGGGCTCGTTGATGTCGTGGAGCCTGATGGATTCGTGGACGGTGACGTGCGCAACGGTTTCATCCTCAAACACCATTGTGAGATCAAGGTACTCCTCGATGTAGACAGGGGTACCATCTTCCCTGAGATGAACCTCGATCCAGCCTTCGTTTGTGGTGATATTCTTGACGTTATCCCCGTTGAGCTCTGAAAGAAGATAGCCGGTCTGGTTGGTGGCGTTTGCAATCTCCCAGAAGGTCACGTTGACGCGGAAAGCGTAGCTGCTGGCAAGTTTCTTGATGGTCACATTCTTGCTTTCTAGGAGCTTTTCGATGTAGATGATGTTCATGGAGCCCCTGGCCTGACTTGAGATGTCCTCCTCATCCGTGGCGTTGTACCGCTTTCCGTCTATCTTAAAGAACACTTGAGTACCGTTCACAAAGTACGGCCAGTCCATGTTGACGTCCATACCCATAAAATGCATCGAAAAGCTCATGTTGCCGGCATCGAAGCCGGAGGTTCTGTTGAAGACTCCGGTGATGTTGAAGATCATGTTAAAGTTAAAGGTCTTGTTCGTTTTCTCCTCCATGATGTGCATGCTCATCGAGAAGTTCTGATCGTACCTCGCGGTCTCGATGTTCTCGATGGCGGTCAGAACCTTCTCCTTGGTGAGGCCCACCTGATCCCCTATGCAGCCGCTCGCTAGTATGACGAAGCCTATCAGGAAAAGCGCCATCAACCGCTTCATGGTACTACCTCCAGTTGTGGTTCGGGAAATGTTGATGGGTTGTCTTAAATACTTTTTCTATTCAGATTTTGCACACCACTGGGAAGAGTTTGCAAAAAGTGGAAACCTAAAGGGCCACCCTCAGCCTTCACCCAAAGATGGCTCCCAAGGCCCCAGAATCGTGAAGTTTCCGCGGGTTTCTCCGCGCTCGACCCTGCCAAAGTCGAGGTAGTCCCGTTCGAACGTCTCCGTGAAGTTCCCCCTCAGGGGATTCTCTTTCTCATCGACGAGGAGGGACAGTTTCAGGGTGTGGCTGGCCACTACCCTGCTGCCGTTCTCGATGGTTCCAACGGAGTAGCTCTCATCCCAGTTGAAGACGACGTTCATCTCGTATCCTTCCCCGGTTTTCCGGATGCCGGTTACGTTTCCCTCCATGAGAGCGGCTCTGATGAAGTTCATGACGTTCCATTCGACGCCCTGGCTGTGACGGGCCAGGTCCCAGTAGAAGTTGTAGTTGGACTCCCCGGGGATGGCCCTCATCGTGCCTTCACCGCTCCCGGTCTTAACCCTCCAGACGGCGCTTCTGTTTTCGTAGTTTATGCAGGCCTTCACGTCCTTCCTGAAGGCAGCCGTTCCGTTTCCAGCGGTTTCTTCCGTCATGACCTCCGCCTTCCAGCAGAAGGAGGTCTGTCCGTCTATCGCCTTGAGAACGTCGTTCATCGAGGGAGGCGAGTGAAGGTCTTTAGAAGAACCGCTTGAGACGAAGTAGTACGCCACCCCGGCGAGCAGGACGAAGCCGATAACTATAACAAGAAGCCTCTTCGTTCTTACCACCCGTAACAATTTAAAAGCGCAAGATTATAAAATTTACCCCTTAAAAAGGAAATTCAAAGGGCCTCAAACTTCTGCAGGAATATCCTCAGGTCGGTCTTGAAGGGCTCTTCGGCCTTCTTGACTTCCTCGTTGAGGAGCTGGAGGAAGTTTTCCTCGTCCATTGATTCTGCCCAGAGACGCTTCACGAGGTTTTCCAGCCTGTCGTAGTACTCCACGTAGGGCCTCGCCTCGAACAGTGCGCCCCTCACCTTTTCGGTCTCCCTCATCACCACCCACTCCTTTTGAACCAGTAGTACCACATCTTGCTCCTGTCTTCGGCCTGTCCCATGATGAGGAAGTACCTGAGGATGGCCATGTTCATCAGTATGAAGAGTATCAGGAGGATATTGTACGCGGGAACCGCGCTGCTCAGAAAGGCGAAGTAGTCCCACACGATGTGCAGCACCACTGCAAGAGCGTAAAACTGTGAGAGTGACTCGACTTTACCCTCCGCTATCATGCCGTATCCCACACCGATTATTGCGCTCCAGGCGGCGTGGGCGAAGGGCGTAAGGAACGCGCGCACTATGGTTATTGAAACGCCCCATCCAAGCCCGTAGAGGAAATTCTCCGTCGCCGCAAAGCCGAGTCCTGCAGCGACACCGTAGACAAGGCCGTCCATTATGCCGTCCATCTGGCCTGCTTTGAAAGGCCACCTTATAGCCAGGGCCTTGGCGGGCTCCTCAACGATGCCCGCGACGATGGCGACGTAGAGTGCGGACGCCGGCAGGAACGGCTCCACCATCCCCCCTACTGTGAGAATGCTCTCCAGGATGTACACAATGGCCACAGATAAGGTTCCGCCGAGAACGAACGTCCCAACGACGTATCTGCGGGGTTCTGGTTCGTATTTGTCCGCGTGGTAGAAGTACCACAGGATGACCAGGGCCGGAGCGTACGCGAAGAATACCACAGAGCTTAGGATGTCCATCCTGCACCACCGGAAAAATGTGGGGGGAGAGAGTTTTAAGTTTTAGCATTTTGAGAGCAGTTCGGAGAGATCAACTCCCTGTCTTTTCAGGTAGCTGAGGAGCTCCTTGGGGGGCTCTACTTTAGCCCGGTTTATGCTGTCAATCCTCAAGGTGATGATGTCCACCCACCTTTCTCCGTTCTTGGTGTAGTGAACCGTCTCGTTGACCTCAGCTGGCATGAGCTCCTTTGTGAGCTTGATCGTCATCTGGACTTTGTACGCCCCGGATACATCTTCACCGGCGGCTATCGTTCCGCCCGTAGTGTTGGCCCTGACGATGTAGTATTCCCCTTCTTCCTCAACCTTCACGTCCGGCAGGGTGAGTACCTTCCAGAGGCTTTCCACGATGTTCACCGTCAGGTTGGGGCCCTCGCCGGGGCTGTAGCACGCCGCTTCCCATGTTATCGTGCCGTTCCTGTCGGTAAGTGTTGCGTACCCCTTTTTTGTTGTGTAGTAATAGGTCCTGTAGTAGAGGGGCCCCCTCAGGCTGCTGTTTGAGACAGTGGCCACGGCCTTCAGGCCGTTCTCTATGTCGACCTCACCCCTGGTAATAAGCCGGGCGGCAGGCTTCGTACCGTTGTAGCTCGTGATTTCCATTGTGTACTCGTAGCTCTTCATCTTTGCTATGGCGCTATTCAGGTCCTCCGGGGTGAACGGCAGGTTCTGAGACGTGGTCGTTGTCTCCGATGAGGTTCCGCCGCCGGAGATGCATCCCGCGGCAAAGACCATGAGAACGATGAGCAAGCCAAGATAGGTCTTCTTCATTCTATCACCTTTGATTAACTCCCCCGCTGGGTATTAAAAGGTTAGCCCCCCATGTCCCGGAGCGCACGCGAGAGCTTCCCGAGCTCCCCAAAATCGAGGAGCTCGTCCTCCAGGGGAACCAAAACGTGGCTGTGGCTCAGGTCGTACGCCCTCAGAAACGGGGAGACTATCTCCCTCAGCACGTCGTTGCCGTAGGCCCAGGGGCTGAAGGCGGGCATGACTATCAGTCTTTCCCCTGCCAAAAAGGCTGGAACCTTCACGAGGGCCCCCACCTCATCCCTGAGCCTTATCGCCGGGTGTTCGTGCCCTATGATGAAGCGTTCCCCCTCAACGAGCCTGTGGCCGTGGACGAGCTTCCAGCCCCCGACCTCAAACTCGTCGGTGATTTCAACGCCGAACTCCCTCAGCCAGAGCGTGCCAACGTCGTGGTTGCCCCGGACGAGGACGATTTCCTCAACCATGGGGGAGATTTCCTCTACGAAGGCCTTCAGCTCTTCCCTTTCGCGCCACTCCGGGACGAAGGAGTGCTTGAGGTCACCGTCTATGACGAGCCTCTTCGGCCTCTCCCTTTCGAGAAGTTTCTTCAGGCCCCCGACGACTTCATGGAACACCCTCGGGAGATAGAAGCCCTCCCTCGCCATGCTCACCTCGTAGCCGAGGTGGAGGTCTGCTATGATGAGGGTTCTTCCTAGCCTGAGGGCTTTCTCAGGGAGCGGTGTGGGTCTCATGTTTCCTGGTTGGATCTTCGGCTTTTAAGTTTTGTTAGGGGAACCGAAAAGGTTTTAAATTTGTCCACCAGTGGAACAATGGTGGGTAAAAATGGCTTTCATTGGTTTCGTCAAAAGCCCCTATGGTCCCGGAAGGACTTACGAGGAGATAATAGAGAAGTTGAAAGAAATGGGGTTTACCGTCGAGTTTTCCAAGCATCACTGGGCTGGGGACCTTCCTTTTGGACTCGTGATGGCTGAGACAAACAAAGGGCCAGTAGCAATACGGTGGTCCCTGGGGAAAGAGTTCTCCATAAGGCTGGAAGCGGTGGATGAGGAAACATACGACGGGTTTGTCGAGGACACCCTGGAATACATCAACGCGGACTCAGGGTGAGCGCTCCTGCTTTATCCTCTCTATGACATCGAACAGGCTCCAGAGATCCCTTATTATGTGGAGATGGGGTATGAGCGCGAGCCTTTCGCGGTTGTTCTCCACGAATTTCGAGCTGAAGGGGAAGTAGTACCAGACGTATTCGGTGTTCTCGTCGCCGTGCCCTATAAAGCGCCAGGGCTTATCGTCAACCCACACGAATACCTCGTCCCCGTACTTCTCGCGGACGAGCCTGAAGGCCTCGTCTATTGTCAGCTCCCTGCCGAAGACTATAACGTCGTCAAAAAGGTCGTAGATGCCCATCTCCTTAAGCCTTCTAACCTTCATGCCGTCTATGAAGTCCTCCGCCGAGAAAGAAATTACTATGTGACCCTCCTCTTTGAGCCTCTTCAGGAGTTCGGGGGAGTCGTCGAGGGGCTTTGTGAGCTTTGCCCTCTCCTCGAACCAGGTTTCAAAAAACTTTGTCCTCAGGAAGAAGGGGGGCTTTGACTTCTTCTTATGGCTTCCAAAGGTCGGCCTCTCGAAGTAGTTTTCTATCTTCGTGAGAACCTTAGCCCAGAGCCCCTTGAAGGGCAGCCATGGGTAGCGTCTCTCCAAAGCTTTCACGAAGGCCTCCTCGATGCACGAGTACGTGTCTGCCAGAGTTCCATCGAAGTCGAAAGCGATTATCATGACTATCCCCTCCAGCGTGGTGGTGTACTGCGACCTTTAAGCTTTGTCCCCCATCCCTGCGATACGGGGCGCGGCCGAAACCTTCCGACTTAAATAGAGAGCATATTGTAACTTCAGTAACTCGAAAAAGTTTTAACTTTCTTCGGCTCTAAAAAGACCGCCATTTGTTTCGGAGGGGATAGAATGAAGAGGGTCGTGGCACTGGTAACTGCTCTTTTGGTTCTGGGTGGCCTGGTCTCGGCCTGGCCGACTGATGGTCCAACTCTTGACAATCTGATGAATGTCCACCAGAGGCTGACCTACAAGGCGATCGAGGCTGTCTATCAGGACAACCCGGCTCTTGGAAGCATACTGATGCAGTACAAGGACCAGCTCCTCTATGGTGCGTACGACGAGGACTGGACCGGTGGGAGCATAGACATCGGGGGCAAGACGTACACCATACAGAGCCAGTACCACTTTCTTGATCCCATGGATCACGCCGAGCTGTTTACTGTGGCCCTCCTCGGGGATCCGGACACATCTGCGGCTGACATGGCTCAGAGGCTCTATGAGAAGGCGGTACAGCTCTGGAGGCAGGGAGACCGCGCCGGGGCAATGTATTACCTCGGCAGGGCGCTCCACATAATCGAGGATCAGTCCATGCTCATAGGCCACCAGACCCCGCACCTCTTCGAAGACCTTGAGCAGGAGAAGTACGTTGAGAACGCCCACGACTTCGTTGAGAACGAGGTTTCACCGACCGTTGCGGATGACATTCTGAACAACCGCGTCCCGCTCGACCTAACCCCCATAAAGTGGTGGCAGATACCTCAGGAAAAGTCCAGGTTTATCCAGGGCTACGACATATACCTCACGGACAACGAGAACGGGCATATGAGCCTCTCCAACGGCGTCGCCTGGGCGTACGCCGATCTCGCCGCTCATAATTCCTGGAGGTACATGCTATATGCCACAGGCAGGGACATCAACCTCTGGAGCGAGTGGGGCCACCTCGGAAGCTATTTCTGGACGAGAACCCTCAGAAAGGGCGACTGGAGCGTCCTCAAGCTTGAGTTCAAGGGTGCCAGCTCGATAACCCTGGTATTCAAGGACATCGACATGCAGAACGCCTACTTCAAGACCCTCGGCTACATCGAGATCTACGATAAGAACTGGAACCTCATCGCTCGCTATGACCAGGATCCGAACCCGTTCGTTGACACAAGCATTACCGTTCCGGGTGATACCGTTTACATCTACACCCACGTTGACAGCACTGCGTGGTTCGACAGCGACGTGGACGGCTGGGCTATAAGGAACATAGAGGTTCACGCCAGCTTCGACGTTAACTCACCGAGCGGTTTCAGAACCCTCGACGGCAGGGAGTATAGCAAGGTCCAGTGGGCGGTTTATGAGACCATGCAGTACGACATCAGACTGCTCGCTGGCCTGATGGAGAAGTTCTTCGAGGACGTTGGCGTTACTGGCTGATTCTTTTCTTTCCAACATTTTCTGGACGCATCACCCACACTTTCGAGGGCACAAAGCATATATTAGCGGGGCTTCAACTTTCAACGAGCGTCTTAAAGCTCAGAAGGTGATAGGCATGGGTAGGCACTACCTTCCAAACTCGGCCCATAAGGATGAAATGCTGAAGGAAATCGGATTCACCTCGATTGAAGACCTCTTCTCCGACGTCCCGAGGAGGATGGTTCAGAAGTTCAATCTGCCGGAGGGGAAGAGCGAATACGAGGTGTTCACTGAGCTCAACGGCGTTTTAAGTCAGAACAGGACAGTCCTCGAAATGCCGAGCTTCCTCGGTGCTGGAACCTACTTCCACTACGTCCCGGCCCACGTTAAGTACCTTATCGAAAGGAGCGAGTTCCTCACAGCCTACACCCCCTACCAGCCAGAGATAAGCCAGGGCATGCTCCAGGCCCTCTTTGAGTACCAGAGCCTCATAGCGGAACTTGTGGGACTGCCGATAGTGAACTCGTCAATGTATGACTGGGGCACTGCTATGGCAGAGGCCGCCTTGATGAGCGCCCGCGTAACTAAAAGGAACAAGTTCGTGGTGCCGAAGCACCTCAGCCCGGAGAAGAAGAGAGTCCTCGAAACCTACGCCGCCGGCCCGGGCCTTGAGATAGTAGATATCCCCTGGGACGAAAACGGCCAGCTCGACCTTGAGAAGCTCAAGGAAGAGGTTGAGGGTGCGGCGGGTGTCTACATAGAGATTCCCAACTTCTTCGGCCTTCTTGAGGAAAACATCGGAGAAGTCGGGGAGATCGCCCACGACGCGGGGGCGCTCTTCGTGGTCGGAGTTGACCCGACGATACTCGGGATTGTTGAGGCCCCCGGAGAGCTCGGTGCGGACATAGTCGTCGGCGAGGCTGCTTACTTCGGTAGCCCAATGAACTTTGGCGGGCCGAGGGCTGGCATCTTTGCGACGAGGAACGACAGGAAGCTTATCCGCCAGATGCCGGGAAGGATAATAGGCATGACCAAGACTGCGGACGGGAAGAGGGCCTTCGTGATGACGCTCCAGACGAGGGAGCAGCACATAAGGCGCGCAAAGGCCACCTCAAACATCTGTTCAAACGAAGCGTTGGTGGCCGTTGCGGCCGCGATTCACCTGGCCACCCTCGGGCCGAAGGGGCTGAGGGAGCTTGGAGAGGTCATACTCAAGAACACCGCCTACCTCAAGAGGCGCCTGAGCGAAGTCGGGGAGGTAGTCTTCGATGGAGTCAACTTCAAGGACGTGCCTGTTAAGTTCGAGGTTCCCTACGATGTCATCCATGAGAGGCTCCTTGAGAATGGTATACACGGCGGCTACTACATAGGGAAGCACTTCCCCGAGCTTGGTGGGGTGGCACTGTTCGCGGCCACTGAAACGACGAGGAAGGAGTGGGTTGATGCCCTCATTGGAGCTCTGAGGGAGATAATAGGTGAGGCGGGGCTGTGAGGTGGTGAAGATGTTCAGGCAGGCCAAATGGGATGAGCCAACCATTTTTGAGCTCTCACGCCCAGAGAGAATTGGCTACACCCTCCCCAAGCCGATCGAGGACGTTAAGGTTGAAATCCCTGAAAAGCTGAGGAGGAAAAGCCCGCTCAACCTTCCCGAGCTGAGCGAGCCAGAGGTCGTCAAGCACTACACCCGCCTGAGCGAGATGAACTACGGCGTCGATAACGGCATCTACCCGCTCGGCTCGTGCACCATGAAGTACAACCCCAAGATAAACGAGGAGATTGCCGCCCATCCGGGCGTCGCCTACGTCCACCCGTACCAGGACGAGAGAACCGTCCAGGGAGCTCTCAAGATAATGTGGGAGCTTGAACAGTGGCTCAAGGAAATCACCGGAATGGACCGCTTCACCCTTCAGCCCGCTGCCGGTGCCAACGGCGAGTTCACCGGAGTCATGATAATCCGCGCCTACCACCTCGACCGGGGTGAAACGCAGAGGACGGAGATGCTCGTCCCCGACTCGGCCCACGGAACGAATCCAGCGAGTGCAGCAATGGCAGGCTTCAAGGTCATTGAGATACCCTCCAACGAGAACGGAACCGTCGATCTGGAAGCCCTTGAGAACGCGGTGAGCGAGAGGACTGCCGGTTTAATGCTCACGAACCCCAACACCCTTGGCATCTTCGAGGACGAGATACTGGAGATAGCGAAGATAGTGCACAAAGCCGGTGGCCTGCTCTACTACGACGGCGCCAACCTCAACGCCGTCCTCGGGAAGATAAGGCCCGGCGACATGGGCTTCGACGTAGTGCACCTCAACCTCCACAAGACCTTCTCGACACCGCACGGCGGAGGCGGCCCTGGAAGCGGGCCCGTCGGAGTCAAGGACTTCCTGAAGGACTACCTGCCCGTCCCTCTGGTCGGCTACGATGAGGAGCGCGGCTACTACCTCGACTACGACGTGCCCAAGAGCATAGGTAAGGTCAAGGAGCTCTACGGCAACTTCGCGGTCATGGTTAGGGCCCTCACGTACCTCAAGATAATGGGAAGGGATGGCCTTAAAGAGGTCAGCGAAGTAGCCGTGCTCAACGCTAACTACCTCACCCAGAAGCTCAAGGGGACTAAGGGCTACGAACTGCCCCACAAGGAGCTCAGGAAGCACGAGGTCGTCTTTTCGGCAGAGCCTATGAAGAAGGAGACCGGTGTGACGGCGATGGACGTCGCCAAGAGGCTCTTGGACTTTGGGATGCACGCCCCCACAGTTTACTTCCCGCTGATAGTGCACGAGGCGCTAATGATAGAGCCAACCGAAACCGTCAGCAGGGAGGAGCTCGACGCCTACGTTGAGGCCCTCAAGAAGATAAGCGAAGAGGCATACAGTAACCCCGAAATCGTCAAGGGTGCCCCCCACAACACGACGATAAAGAGGGTTGACGACGTTCTGGCGGCAAAGAAGCCGATAATAACATGGCGCATGTACCGGGAGCTGAAGGAGAGGGGAGAGATAGACTACTGAGCTCCCCAGCTTTTTCTCTTTGTCTTAGGCCTCATCTTTCACAGTTCTGGACAGAAAGGTTAATAAACTAAAGGAACGGACAATATGTAAGCAAAATATTACATATGGGTGAATGCCATGACAGAAGTCGTTGGGAACTACGGTGGAGAATCCGCTGGGGACGTCGTTGAAGAGTACGAGGTTCCCATCAGGGGTTTTCTGTTTCGGGAGGGAAAGCTTGAGGGGGTATACGTTGAGGGGGGAATGCTTACGGTGACGGAGGAGCTTCCGAGGGACGTTCACGAGGACATTCTGAGGGGTAGGGCCGGAAGGAGGCTCATGGTGCGTGAGGTCAGGTACAGGGGGATGAACGTGCTTGAGGTCTACATTCAGGACGGCTACAGGGCATGGCCCATCCACGTGGCTGAATTTCTCGAGGAGGACTGAGCCAAAAAAGTGTCCTGTGGAGCCCCGGGCGGGATTTGAACCCGCGACCGGCGGATTACAAGTCCGCCGCCCCGCCAGGCTAGGCTACCGGGGCACGGTCTAAAGACATTTCAGGATAATTATAAAGTTTTCGTAGGGGACCCTTCTGCAGTCTCTTCACGGGGTTTCACAGAAAGTTTCCGTGCTTCAGGGCCAACCGTAATATTTATAAATCCACCCTGTATTCCCTACATTGGGTTGTGCCGCCGTAGCTTAGTCGGTAGAGCGCCGGACTGTTAATCCGGCGGTCCCCGGTTCGAGTCCGGGCGGCGGCGCCATCAGTGGGCCCGTAGCTCAGCCTGGTCAGAGCGCGCGGCTCATAACCGCGTGGTCGGGGGTTCAAAGCCCCCCGGGCCCACCAGTTCTACAAACTTCGCCTTCGCGAAGTTTGATCAAGGCCCGCATGTCAACTCTAAAATGGCTGGTTCTTAAGTGGGTTTACTCCCCAATTAGCAGTTTTACAGTGTTCCATTGCAAATATAACTCCCTCCGGGCGTTAAGAGGAAAGTGGAACCATTTGAGTTGCTTGTTTTTTGAGTTAAACCCACTTTAAACTTGCAATCCTGAAAAGACATGCGAACTCACTCCAACCAATTTAGCAGGAAGTCTACTCTTTGATCAAACTTTGCAGTGCAAAGTTTGCTTTGCTTGCGCAAGCATTGACGGAAAAATCGCGTGCAATTCTAAATTGGTCTGCTTGTGAAATAGGTTTACTCACTAGTTGTCAACTCTTCAGGGTTTCACTCTCCAAAAGGCGTCCAAAGGACGCCGGAACGAAAAGTGGAACCTCTTAAACTTGTTACCTTTAGAAGTAAACCTCATTAAAGCGATAACACTCATGAAGGCAAGATAGAGCTTGTTTATCCAGGTTAAAGCACAAAATCGAAGTGTTCCCATAAATATTCTCTTTTAAGAGCAAACTCCTGATTTAAAGCCTCAGACGCCCTCCATTTCTTGCCAAAAATTGACCAATTTTGGCCGTGTTTTGATTGAATATGGCAATTAGTACTTATGAAAAGCGAGCATGATGCCAATATTTTGCCGCTAATAATGCCAAATATCCAATAAATTTTAGCCGTTTGGCCGTTTTCTCGGAAGTTTGAACCTCGAACCCACGCCGAGCCTTTATAAGTCTTTCTCAGTATTGGTGAACATACAAGTACACCAACGCCGCTTTTCGGCGCGAAAAACGGTTCTTAAACTTTTCGTAACCGATATAAACCCCTACGAGCCAGTTACCACTCGAAAAGCTTATATACCGAAACCCGCAGGTGGGAGGTAGTGGTAATCGTTCTTAAAAAACGTTAAGGGGGCAATTCTCGGTGGCGGCGAAAAAAGAGTTTGATATATTCACCCATGAACTGGTTCCCGAGCACAGAATCCTCAGCGAGGAGGAAAAGGAGGAACTCCTCAGGAAGTACAGGATTAGGATCTCCCAGCTTCCGCAGATAAAGGCTTCAGATCCAGCCGTTGTGGCGCTCGGCGCGAAGCCCGGCGACGTTCTTGAGATCAAGAGGAAAAGCCCGACGGCGGGATACTATTACTACTACCGCCTGGTGGTTGAGGACTGATTCTGTGGGGTGAGACTATGGCATCGAGAGGACCGACCGTTGTTGATGTTACTCCGGATGACCTCTGGCTCGTTATGGAGGCGTACTGGAAGGAGAGAGGACTCGTCAGGCAGCACCTTGACTCTTACAACGCTTTCATTGACTACGGCATGCAGCAGGTTATAGACGAGTTCGGCGGGATCAAGCCGGACATCCCCGACTTTGAGGTTAAATTTGGAAAGGTGCACCTGGGCGAACCGGAGTTCCAGGAGGCCCAGGGGCAGAGGAAACCGCTCTATCCCATGGACGCCCGCATAAGGAACCTCACGTACTCAGCACCGCTCTACCTTGAACTCATCCCGGTCGTCAACGGCATTGCCCAGGAAGCCGTCGAGGTTCGCATAGGCGAGCTCCCGATAATGCTCAAGTCCAAGGCCTGCAGGCTCTACGGCCTAAGCGACGAGGAGCTCATAAAGCTTGGCGAAGATCCTAAGGATCCGGGAGGATACTTCATAATCAACGGCTCTGAGAGGGTTATAGTTTCTATTGAAGACCTTGCCCCTAACAAGACGCTTGTGGAAAGGGACGAGAGGCAGAACAGAGTCATAGCCAAGTGTTTCTCCTACAGGCACGGATATAGGGCCCTTATTACCGTGGAGAGGAGGAAAGATGGAACCCTCTACGTCAACATACCGAACGTCCCCAGGCCGGTCAAGTTCGTCTACGTCATGCGCGCCCTCGGCCTGCTCAGCGACAAAGAGATAGTTGAAGCAGTGAGCGACGACCCGAGGATACAGCAGGTTCTATTCGACAATTTGGAGGACGCCGCCGACATAACCACCCAGGAGGAGGCCCTTGACTACATCGGAAAGCTTGCCCTTCCCGGCCAGCCTAAGGAGTACAGGCTCAGGAGGGCCCAGCACATCATAGACAACAACCTCCTGCCCCACATGGGCGTTGAGGAGAAGGACAGAAGGGCCAAAGCCTACTACCTCGGTATGATGGCGCTCAAGGTTCTTGAACTTTCGCTCGGCCTCCGCGGTGAGGACGACAAGGATCACTACGCCAACAAGAGGCTCAAGCTCGCCGGAGACCTGCTCAGGGACCTCTTTAGGGTTGCCTTCGGCCAGCTCGTCAAGGACATGCAGTACCAGATGACCAAGACCTACCAGAGGAAGGGCGAGCGGTACACCTTCGAGAACATTCAGAGGTTCGTAAGGAACTCGATAAGGCCCGACGTTCTCAGCGAGAGGATCGAGCACGCTCTGGCGACCGGTGCCTGGCCCGGCGGAAGAACCGGTGTCAGCCAGCTCCTCGACAGGACGAACTATATGTCGACCCTCTCGCACCTTAGGCGCGTTACTTCGCCTCTCAGCAGGGACCAGCCACATTTCGAGGCCCGTGACCTTCACGGAACCCACTGGGGCAGGATCTGTCCGACTGAGACTCCAGAAGGTCCGAACTGTGGTCTCGTTAAGAACCTCGCCTTAATGTCTCAGATAACCACAGGAATCCCCGAAGAGGAGGTCAGGGAGTATCTGGGCAGGCTCGGCGTTGTCCCGATAGAGGAGCGCCGTCCGAGGCCAGATCTGTGGAGGGTCTACCTCAACGGCGTCCTGATCGGAACAGTGGAGGACGGAGAAAGCCTGGTTAGCAGGATCAGGAATGACAGGAGGAGCGGGAGGATAAGCGAGGTCATAAACGTCGCCCTGTATCAGGACGAGGACGTCAGGGAAGTTTACGTCAACAGCGATGACGGCCGTGTGAGGAGGCCTCTCATCATAGTTGAAAACGGCAGGCCAAAGCTCACGCGCGAGCACGTGGAGGGTATAAAGAACGGCACGCTCACTTGGAGCGACCTCGTCAAGATGGGTGTCATCGAGTACCTCGACGCTGAAGAGGAGGAGAACGCCTACGTCGCCACCTGGCCGTGGGAGGTAACCGAAGAGCATACCCACCTTGAGCTCATGCCCGCGGCAATACTTGGAATCCCTGCTTCACTCGTCCCCTACCCTGAGCACAACGCCGCCCCACGTAACACCTACGGCGCCGGTATGGCGAAGCAGAGCCTCGGCCTCGGTGCGGCCAACTTCCGCATAAGAGTCGATACGAGGGGCCACCTAATGCACTATCCGCAGGTTCCGCTCGTCAACTCGCGCATAATGAAGGCCGTCGGTTTTGAGGAGAGGCCCGCGGGCCAGAACTTCGTCGTCGCAGTCCTCAGCTACGGCGGCTACAATATGGAAGACGCCGTTATAATGAACAAGGCCTCTATAGAGCGCGGACTTGCCAGATCAACGTTCTTCAGGACTTATGAAGCAGAGGAGAAGCGCTACCTCGGCGGACAGACGGACCGCTTCGAGGTTCCTGATCCAACCATACAGGGCTATCTCGGCGAGAAGTACTACCGCCACCTCGATGAGGACGGCATAATCTTCCCCGAGTCAAAGGTTGAGGGTAAGGACGTCCTAGTTGGAAGGACCTCACCACCGAGGTTCCTTGAGGAGCAGAGCGGTCTCGGAGGGATAATCCTCCAGGAGAGACGCGAGACGAGTGTAAGCGTCAGGCCGAGCGAAAGAGGCATAGTTGACAAGGTGATCATAACCGAGACCGGCGATGGAACCAAGCTCGTCAAGGTCACCGTCAGGGACCTCCGCATCCCAGAGTTCGGTGACAAGTTCGCATCGAGGCACGGTCAGAAGGGTGTCATAGGCCTCATCGTTCCGCAGGAGGACATGCCCTGGACCGAGAGCGGAATCGTTCCAGACCTCATAGTCAACCCGCACGGTATCCCGAGCCGTATGACCGTCGGACAGCTCATTGAGGCCATAGGAGGAAAGGTGGCTTCACTCAAGGGAAGAAGAGTTGACGGTACCGCTTTCATTGGAGAGCCTGAGGAGAGGCTCAGGAAGGAGCTTGAGGAGCTCGGCTTCAAGCACAGCGGCAGGGAAGTCATGTACGACGGCATAACTGGAAGGCGCCTTGAGGCCGACATATTCGTGGGCGTCATCTACTACCAGAGGCTCCACCACATGGTCGCCGACAAGATGCACGCGAGGAGCAGGGGTCCGGTGCAGGTTCTCACCAAGCAGCCGACCGAGGGAAGAGCAAGGGAAGGTGGTCTCAGGTTCGGTGAGATGGAGCGTGACGTCCTCATCGGCCACGGCGCTGCGATGCTGCTCATAGAGCGTCTCCTTGAAGAGAGCGACAAGACAGAGGTATGGGTCTGCGAGACCTGCGGACATCTGGCACTTGAGGACAAGCGCCGCGGTAAGGTCTACTGCCCGGTCTGCGGAGAGGAAGAGAGGATAAGCAAGGTCGAGATGAGCTACGCCTTCAAGCTCTTGCTGGACGAGCTGAAGGCGATGGGAATAAGGCCGTCCCTCAACATAACTGACAGGGTGTGATGGTCATGCAGTCGATGAAAAAGGTCATCGGGAGTATTGAGTTTGGGATACTCTCACCCCAGGAAATCCGGAAGATGAGCGCGGCCGAGATAACGGTTCCGGACACATACGACGACGACGGCTACCCGATAGAAGGCGGCCTCATGGACAAGCGCCTCGGTGTCATTGACCCCGGGCTGAGGTGTGAGACCTGCGGTGCAAGGGCTGGAGACTGCCCAGGTCACTTCGGCCACGTTGAGCTTGCCAGGCCGATAATCCACGTCGGTTTCGCCAAAACGATCCACCGCGTCCTTGAGAGCACCTGCCGCGAGTGCGGGAGGATAAAGCTCACCGACGAGGAGATAGAGGAGTACACCCACAAGTTCGAGGTCATGGGCGACAGGAAGAAGGCCAAGGACAGGCTCATCAAGGAGATCCACAAGAAGGCCAAAGAGAGAATGGTCTGCCCGCACTGCGGTGCCCCTCAGTTCCCGATCAAGTTCGAGAGACCGACGATCTATTGGGAGCTGAGGAAGGACGAGGAGGGCAGCGAGTACAAGCACAGGATGATGCCGAGTGAGGTTCGCGACAGGCTTGAGAAGGTACCGGACAAGGACCTGCCGCTCCTCGGACTCCACCCGGAGAAGGCCAGGCCGGAGTGGATGGTTCTCACCGTCCTTCCGGTTCCGCCGGTTACAATGAGACCGTCCATCACCTTAGAGAGCGGTATTAGGGCAGAGGACGACCTCACCCACAAGCTCGTCGACATAATCCGTATCAACAACCGTCTCAAGTCCAACATTGAGGCCGGTGCGCCGCAGCTCATCATAGAAGACCTCTGGGATCTCCTCCAGTACCACGTCACCACATACATCAACAACGAGACCTCCGGAATTCCTCCGGCCAAGCACAAGAGCGGAAGGCCTCTCAAGACCCTCGCCCAGAGACTTAAGGGTAAGGAGGGCCGTTTCAGGGGCAACCTCAGCGGTAAGCGTGTCAACTTCTCAGCCCGTACCGTTATCAGCCCCGATCCGATGATAAGCATCAACGAGGTTGGTGTTCCGATAGCGGTAGCTATGGAACTCACCGTTCCCGAGAAGGTCACCGAGTTCAACTTTGAGAAGCTCAAGAAAATGGTTCTCAACGGGCCCGAGAAGTATCCAGGAGCGAACTATGTCATAGATCCCGAGGGAAGAAGGATAAGGCTCATGGAGAACAACCTCGAGCTCATAGCCGAGAAGCTCGACATAGGCTGGACCGTTGAGAGACACCTCCTCGACGGCGACATAGTCCTCTTCAACAGGCAGCCCTCACTCCACAGGATGTCCATCATGGCCCACCGCGTCAGGGTGATGCCCTACAAGACCTTCAGACTCAACCTTGCCGTCTGCCCGCCGTACAACGCTGACTTCGACGGTGACGAGATGAACCTCCACGTGCCGCAGACGGAGGAGGCGCAGGCAGAGGCCAAGATACTCATGGAGGTTCAGAACCACATCATCTCGCCGCGTTACGGTGGCCCGCTCATAGCGGGAATCCAGGACCACATCTCCGGCGGCTACCTCCTGACGCGCGAGGGAGCCTACTTCACCCGTTCAGAGGTTGAGCAAATGCTCATGTTCGCGGGCGTTGACGTCATGCAGCTCCCGAAGCCGGACAGAGTTGAGAACGGCGTCGAACTCTGGAGCGGGAAGACAATATTCTCCATCCTCCTTCCGGATGACCTTACAATTTGGTACCGCAACAAGCTCTGCGATGAGCCGGAGCGCTGTGAAGCCCTTGAAAGGCTGATAGAGGAGAAGCTCATTCCTGACGAGGAAGAGGTCAGGAAGCTCGCCTACGACGGCTTTACCTACATACTCAACGGCAAGCTCCTCAGCGGTGCCATAGACAAGAAGGCCTACGGAAGGGAGGACGGAAGGCTCCTCGACATAATCGTGAGGGAATATGGAGTTGAGAGGGCCAGACAGTTCCTCGACCAGGTCACCAAACTCGCCATATGGGTCATCACCCACAAGGGATTCACCACCGCCATAGATGACGAGGATCTCCCGGGAGAGGCCCTCGACAGGATACACGAGATAATTAGGGAGGCTGAGGAGAGGGTCAACAGGCTCATCGAGGCATACAAGAACGGCGAGCTTGAACCCCTTCCAGGTAAAACCCTTGAGGAGACCCTTGAGAGCAACATCATGGCCGTTCTTGCCGAAGCACGTGACAACGCAGGTAAGGTCGCCGAGCGCTACCTCGGTATGAACAACCACGCGGTCATCATGGCCAAGACCGGAGCGAGGGGTAAGATGCTCAACATCACCCAGATGGCAGCGATGCTCGGCCAGCAGTCCATCCGCGGTAAGCGCCTCTACCGCGGCTACCGCGGAAGGGTGCTGACTCACTTTAAGCCCAACGACCTTGGGGCAAGGGCCAAGGGGTTCGTCACCAACTCTTACAAGAGCGGCCTCACTCCCCAGGAGTACTTCTTCCACGCCATGGGTGGAAGAGAAGGTCTCGTCGACACGGCAGTTAGGACTGCACAGAGCGGTTACATGCAGCGCCGTTTGATCAATGCCCTCCAGGATCTCAAGGTGGACTACGACGGAACGGTTAGAGATCCGACTGGCATCATCGTCCAGTTCCGCTATGGAGAGGACGGCGTTGACCCCATGAGGAGCTGGCAGGGTAAGACGGTTGACGTTGACAGGGTGATAGTTAGAACCCTCGTCAAGATGAGGGGAGGTGAGTGAAATGGTTGCAGCGAAGACCATTAAGAGCATGGTCGACAAGGCAGACCTTCCTGAGAACATCAGGGAGGAGCTCTACAATAAGCTCGTCGAGTACAACAAGAAATACAAGCTCAAGAAGGCGGAAGTGGAGGCCATAATAGAGGAGGCGGTCAGGGAGTACCAGAGGGCCCTGATCGAGCCTGGTGAGGCTATTGGAACCGTTGCGGCCCAGTCCATCGGTGAGCCGTCAACGCAGATGACCCTTAACACCTTCCACTATGCGGGTGTCGCTGAGATTAACGTCACCCTCGGTCTTCCGAGGATTATCGAGATTGTTGACGCCAGGAAGAACCCGTCAACGCCGATCATGACCGTCTACCTCGACGAGAAGCACAGGTATGACCGTGAAAAGGCCCTTGAGGTGGCGAGGCGCATAGAGGGAACCACACTCGAAAACCTCGCGAGGGAGACCAGTATAGACATCCTCAACTTTGAGTTCATAATTGACATTGACCCTGAGAGGCTTGAGAAGAGCGGTCTAGACATGGAAAAGATACAGAGAAAGCTTGAGAGCTCTTTTAAGAGCGCCGAGTTTGAGGTGGACGGGTATACGATTATCATGCGCCCCAAGAAGGTGAGCAAGCTCTCCGACCTCAGGAGGCTTGCCGAAAAGGTTAAAAAGCACCGCCTTAAAGGCCTCTCGGGCGTCGGAAAGACCATCATAAGGAAGGAAGGCGACGAGTACGTCATCTACACCGAGGGTTCCAACTTCAAGCAGGTTCTCAAGGTTCCGGGTGTGGACCCGACCAGGACCAGAACCAACAACATCCACGAGATCGCCGAGGTGCTCGGCATCGAGGCAGCAAGAAACGCCATCATAGAGGAAATCGTCAACACCATGCGCGAGCAGGGTCTTGAGGTCGACGTCAGGCACATTATGCTGGTCGCCGATATGATGACGCTCGACGGCGTCATACTGCCCATAGGCAGGCACGGTATAGTTGGGGAGAAGGCCAGCGTGCTTGCCAGGGCCGCTTTCGAGATAACCACCCAGCACCTCTTTGAGGCTGCTGAGAGGGGCGACACTGATCCCCTCAACGGTGTTGTTGAGAACGTCCTCATTGGACAGCCCGTGCCTGTCGGTACGGGAATCGTTAAGCTGGCAATGAATCTCCCCCTGAGACCGAAAAGGGAGTAGGGAGGTGTAGTTAATGGTTGACTTTGCATTCGAGCTTAGGAAAGCACAGGACACCGGAAAGATAGTAATGGGTGCCAAGAAGAGCATCCAGTACGCCAAGATGGGTGGGGCCAAGCTGATTATAGTCGCTAGGAACGCCAGGCCCGACATCAAGGAGGACATCGAGTACTACGCCAAGCTCAGCGGCATACCGATCTACGAGTTTGAGGGAACCAGCGTCGAGCTCGGAACGCTCCTCGGAAGGCCGCACACCGTCTCGGCCCTTGCGATAATCGATCCCGGTGAGAGCAGAATACTTGCCCTTGGGGGTAAGGAGTAATGCCGCTGAAGCTCAACACTGACCAGATAAAGTTCATAGCCCTCTTTGAGAGCATGACTGGGGCAACAGTCCTCGACTGCCTCATAGACACCAACAGGAACAGGCTCATCTACGTCATCAAGAAGGGAGAGATGGGCCTCGCCCTCGGAAAGAAGGGAGCCAACGTCAAGCGCGTCCAGAACATGCTCGGGAAGGACATTGAACTCATAGAGCACTCGGAGAACCCCGAAGAGTTCCTGAGGAACATTTATAAGAGCCTCGGGGTTAAGGTTAAAAAGGTTCACATCACTGAGAAGCGTGATGGTAAGAAGGTCGCCCTCCTCGACATAGGCCCGCGCGAGAAGCCGCGCGCCATTGGAAGGGGCGGCCAGAACATCAACCTCGTAAAAGAGCTGATGGAGAGACACCACGGCATTCATGATGTGATCATAATTTGAGGTGATGATCATGCCTGGAAAGAAGGCCCCGTATGGAGAGTTTGCCGGTAGGAAGCTCAAGCTCAAGAGAAAGAAGTTCCGCTGGAGCGACATCCGCTACAAGAGGAGAGTCCTCAGGCTCAAGGAGAAGAGCGACCCGCTCGAGGGAGCCCCGCAGGCCAAGGGGATAGTCCTTGAGAAGATCGCAGTTGAGGCAAAGCAGCCGAACTCGGCTATGCGTAAGGCTGTCCGTGTCCAGCTCATCAAGAACGGTAAAGTCGTTACCGCCTTCACCCCCGGTGATGGTGCCATCAACCACATAGATGAGCACGATGAGGTCATCATCGAGGGAATCGGCGGTCCCAAGGGCGGTTCTATGGGTGATATTCCAGGAATCAGGTACAAGGTCGTCAAGGTCAACAGGGTCTCCCTCAAGGAGCTCGTCAAGGGCAGGAAGGAGAAGCCGAGGAGGTGAAGGGAATGGCCAAGCCGCTTACAGAGAGGTTCTACCAGCCTAAGGAGCTCAAGGTCATGGGAAGGTGGAGCGTTGAGGACGTCGTCGTCAACGACCCATCGCTCAGGCCCTACATCAACCTCGACGCTCGCATACTCCCGCACAGCCACGGAAGGCACGCCAAGAAGTCCTTCGGCAAGGCCAACGTTCACATCGTCGAGAGGCTCATAAACAAGGTCATGCGCAGCGGCGCCAGCGGCCACAAGGTCGGCGGCCACTTCATGAGGAGAGAGCACCGCTCCCTCATGAGCAAGAAGATGAAGGCCTACGAGGTCGTCAAGGAGGCCTTCATGATCATCGAGCGCAGAACCAAGCAGAACCCGATTCAGGTCCTCATAAGGGCTATCGAGAACTCCGCCCCGAGGGAAGACACGACCACCATCGCATTCGGTGGGATCCGCTATCACATGGCCGTTGACGTTTCACCGCTCAGGAGACTCGACATAGCCCTCAAGAACATCGCCCTCGGCGCTTCAGCCAAGTGCTACAGGAACAAGACCAGCTACGCCCAGGCTCTCGCCGAAGAAATAATAGCCGCCGCCAACAGGGATCCGAAGAGCTTCGCCTACAGCAAGAAGGAAGAGATCGAGAGGATCGCCCAGTCCTCACGCTGAGGGCTGGAGGCTTTTCCCACTTTTCTACCATTCTTACCGTTCCCTGAAAGATACTAAGATCATTAGTTGCTCATCCTTTGATCAGGCTCTTGCCCACCATGTTCGCCGACTTTTCAGCTCCAAAAAACATCAAAACAGTCGGGGCTATGTCCATAAGCGAGGCGTTTTCAAGCTCAACCTTCTCAAAGCCCCACAATATGAGCGGAACCTTCACAACCGGCTCGTTCATCGAGCCGTGCATTCCCTTAACCCAGTGGCTTACTCCCTTAATCCCCCTGCACATTCTGTGGGAGCAGAACCAGTAGCCAGGCTTGGCGGAGACTATCAGCTCACCACTCAGGGGCGTGTCGAGGTGTGGAAGCTCATCGCGGAAAAAGACTTCTTTGACCCCTGGAGCCTTCCTCAGAACTTCAAAGGCTTCCTCGGCCTGGTTCGGGTCTCTGAGATAAACGTGAACTCCACCGCCAGAGGAGACGCGTAGCGTCTCGATGCCGTGCTTCCTGAGGTAGGTTTTCAGGTTCACCCAGGTGTGAACCTCTTCCTGTCCGTGGTCGGCGAAGATTATGAAGGCGTACTCTTCCTTCAGGCGCTCCCATAGAGTTCTAACTGCAGTGTCAACGGTCTCAACAGCCTTTAGAGCCCCCTCACTCAGCGGCCCATAGTCGTGGCCCATGCCGTCTATCGAAGCGAAGTGTACGAGGAGCAAATCCGGCCTGCATTCCTCGTATAGGTAGATGGCCGAGTTCATGACCCAGACGTCCTTCCTCCAATCGCGACCGTGCTGGCGGTACATCCTGTCACCAGCAAAGAAGGGCGGGAAGATTCTAACGTCCGTCCCGCTGAACGGGGGCATCGTATAGCCGCTGACGGCTGCGGTTCTAACACCTTTCTGCCGCAACAGGTCAACGATGGTCGGGGCCTTAATGACCTTGTGGGGATTAAAGGCCACCTCGTAGTCGTAGAAGTTGACCTTTCTATCGGCCAGCCTGTCGTAGTAGCCGTTCTCGACGACGCCGTGGTCTTTGGGCCAGACGCTGGTCATGACGCTGGTGTGGACCAAATCGGTGAGTGTCGGGAATATAGAATCAACGACGGTGAAATTCCCACTATCAGCAAGCTCGCTCAGGAAGGGCATGTGCTTCAGGTTGTAGATCCCACAGCCGTCGAGGCTTATCAGCGCGAGCTTTTTCCTCATCCCAAAACCTCCAAGTGGTGTCAGCCTGACGTGCAGTCATCACGCTTCAGTGGGATGGAGTGTTCGTCATCCACCTGGATTCTCTCTGCCGAGGCGGTATATATTCTTTCCGAGCCACTCGTCCAAAGTTTTCTGCCTCGCAAGGCTCCCGAGTATGTAGCTCCTCTCCAGCCATTTCTCGAAGGGGTGTTCAAGACGCCTCCTAACGGCTTCTAAAGCCTCGTTAAGCGTCTCAAAGCGGCCTATCAGGTTGTTCATAGCCTTTTTAACGCCCAGTCTTATCTGCCAGACCCCAACAGGGGCGTAGTACTCCGGCGTGACCTCGCGGAAGACCACTATCCTCGCCTGTCTCCTCCTCACGCGGAGTGCCTCAAGGACGCTCAGCCTGGCGGCGTGATACGCTCCGGCTGTTTCTTTCACGTACTCCTTTCTTCCCCGGAAGTCCTCGTAGTCATGGATAACGCTGGGCTCGCCAGCCCCGAAGAGGGAACCCTTCAGCCACACCTCTAGGAGCTCGAAGGCGTAGCTCTCGGGCATCAGAAGAACAACGTATCGGTTCCCTAGGAAGCGGTAGAAGTAGACCTCATAGTCGTTTATCTCCGGGTAGTGGAGAATCTCGCGCCTCAGATTCTTGCCTATCGTGTCCTGGACGGCAGTTATGCTCCACCTCGTGGGAACGAGCTTTTTGTCCACTCCGAGGAGTCCGGCAGAGAGAAGTCTGATGATGTAATACTCGTCGAAGCCCCAGTTGTATAGGCGCATTATTGCCTGCTCTGCCTTTAGCTCATCGCTAACGACGTAGTCCGTCCTCCTCGGAATCCTTGGATTCTCCGTGAGCTCAAAGTCCAAAAGCTCCGCCTTTGGTCCTATTGGCGGCGCGAACTCGCTTGGAAGGACTTTGAGGACGGGCTTTCTCTTGAGGAGTATCTCGCTGTCAACCGGCTTTATTGACATCGCCAGCTCCTGAACCTCGCCGAGGATTCTCCCGCTCCTCCTTACGTGGACATCTGCTTTCGTCTCGCCCATAACCAATAGCGAGCGGTAGTAGAGGATGTCCCTTATCGTCTTGTTCTCCCACTTGAGCGGGTTGTCGAGGTAGTCCGTCTTACCCTCGATGGGCGGCACAAGCGGGCCGATTCTGACCTTTGGGTAGCCGTGTTCTCCGACGAAGATGCTTGGTGGGGAAGAGCCGAAGAGATGCCTTTTATTGAGCCTCTGCTCGATGGTTCGAGCTACTCTAAAGCGCTCGAGTATTGGACAGGTGGGCCTGCCGCAGAGGAGCTTCCTGCCCTTGCAGACGGCACAGAGCTTGGAGTTGAAGAGCTGGGTCATCGAGGATAGTTACTCAGGGAGGGTATTTATGGTTTGCCGACGCTGGCATCTCGAGTACCTTCCAAAAAACTTAAAAACCCCCTCCAGCTCATATAACTCGGGCATTGGAGTGCCGCGGTAGCCTAGCCTGGTAGGGCGCCGGCCTGCTAAGCCGGTGGGCGCTGCCCACAGGGGTTCAAATCCCCTCCGCGGCGCCAAATCTTTCTCTGGGGTCAGATGCCGGGATAGCCTAGAGGCGAGGCGAGGGACTGCAGATCCCTTCCACCCGGGTTCAAATCCCGGTCCCGGCTCCACACCACCTTTTGCCGACTAGAAGATCCAGTTTCCAATCTAAACTCTTAATGAGATTCTTGGGATGAGAAAAGAGAAAAAGGCTTAGATCTTCCTCAGTCCAGGGAACCAGACCTTCTTCCCGGCCTTCTCCTTCTCTTCGTCCCACTCGGCGAGTATCTTCACGGCCTCACTGGCAACGAGGGCGGCCTCCTTCTCCCCGGCCTTGCCGAACTCGTTGGTAACGCGGTTGGCGAAGACCGCACAGACGCATCCTGCACGCAGTCCGTATATGTTCGCGAGTGTGTAAAGGGTTGCCGCCTCCATCTCGAAGTTAGTTACGTTTGCCTGTCTCAGGTCGTCGAGTATGTTTTTGGCAAAGCTCGGGAAGTAGCCCTTCAGCCCGGGCCTGCCCTGGCCGAGATAGAAGCTGTCCGTCGAGGCGGTTATGCCGATGTGGTAGCGGACGCCCAGCGTTTCGGCTGCCTCTATCAGTGCAAGGGTGACCTCAAGGTCTGCAACTGCTGGATATTCAACGCGGACGTACTGCTTTGAAGTCCCCTCAAGCCTCACCGCGGCTTTCGCTATTATCAGGTCGCCGATCTCCATCCCCGGCTGTATGGCGCCGGTAGAGCCGACGCGGATGAAGGTATCGGCACCTATCGCCGCGAGTTCCTCGATGGCTATGGCCGTGGACGGTCCTCCGATCCCGGTGGACGTCACGCTTATCGGGACGCCCTTATACCTGCCTGTGTGTGTCCTGTATTCCCTGTGGAAAGCTATCTCCCTCGCCTCGTCCCAGAGGGAGCTTATCTTCGGCACCCTCTCAGGGTCGCCGGGCAAGAGGACGTAACGTGCGACATCTCCTGGCTTGCAGGCTATGTGGTACTGGTAACCCTCCTCGGTCTGGGGCCTCTCGGCGGAAACGAACTTCTCAACCATGGCAACCACCTTTTTATCCACTTGTGCCATAGATATCGTTCGTGGAAATAAAAAACCTTGGGTGGTACGATGCTCGTCTGCTCACGCTGCGGTAGGGAGTACCCGGAGACGTTTCGTCTGACCTGCGACTGCGGCGGAACCCTGCTAGTCAGGCGGAACCACTTCAGCTTCTTCGGTAGCCTTCTCTCGTACCTAGACATGCGCCGCTACCTCAACTTCCTCCCCGTGGGCGGGAACTACCTCCCCCCGGCAGTGCCCGCTATCACCCCGACCGCTGCACTCCAGATAGGTCCGGTCGTCGGGCTGTTCAAGCTCGAATACCTCCATCCGAGTGGCTCCTTCAAGGATCGTGGGACTTACGTCACCGTGGCAAAGCTCATGGAGGAAGGGATCCGGGAGGTCGTCCTCGACAGCTCCGGCAACGCGGCCCTGAGCATGGCCTTGTACTCCCTTCCGGCCGGGATAACTGCCCACCTATTCGTCTCATACAATACGATGCCGGAGAAGCTCTCGCTTCTGGAGAGGCTTGGGGCGGTACTCCACTTCGTTGATGGGGACAGGATGAAGGTTCACGAAATGGCAGTAGAGTTTGCAGAGCGCGAGGGGATAACCTACGTCTCCCACTGGCTTAACCCATACTTCATCGAGGGTACAAAAACGGTGGCCTTTGAAACTTACGAGCAGGTCGGTGTTCCCGACTACGTCTTGGCCCCGGCGGGGAGCGGAACGCTTTTCCTCGGCCTCTGGAAGGGCTTCACGGAATTAAGGGATATGGGCGAGATCGCGGAGCTCCCCCGGCTCGTTGCGGTTCAGGCCGGCGGCTACGAAAGTCTCTGCGAGCGTTCCGGCTTCCTCAACACCATCGCGGACGGCATAGCGATTCCAGAACCTCCGAGGATTGATGAAATGAAAAGGGCGATCGAGGAAACAAACGGTCTCTGTGTGAGCATTGAAGGGCCCGAAACGGTGGAAGCATTGGACTGGCTTAAGCGGGCGGGTTTTCTGGTTGAGCCTACCTCTGCCGTTGTCCTCGCGGCCCTGTGGAAGCTGGTCGAGAGCGGCGAAATCCCGGATGGTTCGAGGGTTCTTCTCCCCCTCACTGGCTCAGGCCTCAAACTGACCGAAGGTATTTAGACCTTGAGGGCGATAAACCTTTGGAGGTGGGGATCATGGAGGTAAGGTATCCGGCAGTCGCCGGCAGCTTCTATCCTTCGGGTGAAGAGCTCGTGCTGATGCTGGAGGAGTTCTTCAAGGATTTAGGTGAGGAGGGAAACGAAAGGAGGATAACCGCTGGCGTTGCCCCCCATGCGGGCTACGTCTTCTCGGGCTACACGGCCTCGAGGACTTATAAGGCCATCTTTGAGGACGGCCTGCCCGAGACCTTCGTCATCCTGGGCCCGAACCACACCGGCCTGGGCTCGCCGATAGCGGTCTATCCTTCGGGAAAATGGCTCACCCCGCTCGGAGAGATCGAAGTTGATGCCGAGATGGCCAGGGCCATCGCAGGGATCTCCGGCATGGTGGATCTTGACGAGCTTGCCCACAAATACGAGCACTCCATAGAGGTTCAGATTCCCTTCATCCAGTATCTGAGCGAACTGGCCGGGAGGGAGGTTAAGATAGTCCCCATCGCCCTCGGAATTCACGACGAAGAGGTGGCCGGGAGCTTAGGCAAGGCGGTTTTTGAGGCATCAAAGGAGCTCGGCAGGGACGTTGTCGTCATAGCCAGCACAGACTTCATGCACTACGGCCCCGTATACGGCTACGTGCCTTTCAGGGTGAGGGCAGAAGAGCTCCCCCACAGGATAAAGGAGTGGGATTTTCGCATAATAAGGAGGATTCTCGACTTCGATGTTAATGGGATGTTCAGGGAACTGGGAGAGATGAACCACACGATGTGCGGGCCCGGTGGAGTCGGGACGGCAATGGTCTACTCGCGCTTAGCTGGAGCCCTTGAAGCCGAGCTTCTCCACTACACGACGAGCTTCGAGGTGAGCCGCTCGACGGACGCTGTGGTCGGCTACGCGGGCATCGTGATGAGGAGATAACACCAAAACCCACATAAACTTTCCATCCTTTCCTTTTCCAGGAGGGTTGGGTATGAGGGTTCTCGCTTCGGCACCTGCTAAAATTATCCTCTTTGGGGAGCACAGTGTTGTCTACGGAAAACCCGCCATAGCGGCAGCGATAGACCTCAGGACGTATGTCTGGGCCGAGTTCAACGACACTGGGGCGATTAAGATAGAGGCCAAGGACATACGCGTCCCCGGTTTAACCGTCTCATTCTCCGAGGATGAGATATACTTTGAGAGCGACTACGGAAAGGCCGCCGAGGTTCTGAGCTACGTCAGGCAGGCCATTGAGCTTGTGCGGGAGGAGGCCGACTCAACAGGGAAGGGAGTAACAGTCTCGATAACCTCGCAGATACCAGTCGGGGCCGGCCTTGGAAGCTCTGCAGCGGTAGCCGTCGCGACCATAGGGGCGGTCTCAAGGCTCCTCGGCCTGGAACTGACCAATAAGGAAATCGGAAAGCTCGGCCACAGGGTTGAGCTCCTCGTCCAGGGCGCCTCAAGCGGTATAGACCCCACCGTCTCGGCAATAGGGGGCTTCATCCACTATGAGAAGGGTAACTTCGAGCACCTGCCCTTCATGGAGCTGCCGATAGTCGTCGGCTACACGGGCTCAAGTGGCTCAACGAAGGAGCTCGTCGCAATGGTTAGGAGGAACTATGAGGAGATGCCTGACGTCGTCGAGCCGATACTCGCTTCGATGGGCAAGATAGTCGAGAGGGCCAGGGAGGTCATTCTCTCCGATCTTGACGAAGAGATACGCTTCGCCAGGCTCGGCGGGCTCATGAACATCAACCACGGACTTTTAGATGCCCTCGGCGTCTCAACAAAGAAGCTCAGCGAGCTGGTTTACGCTGCCAGAACTGCCGGCGCGCTCGGAGCAAAGATAACCGGCGCCGGCGGTGGCGGCTGCATGTACGCCCTAGCTCCGGAGAAGCAGAGTGAGGTGGCGACGGCAATAACCATAGCCGGCGGAACGCCGATGATAACGAGGATAAGCAGGGAAGGGCTCAGAATAGAGGAGGTTCTGCCATGATAATCGTCAAGGTCGGCGGAAGCGTCTTCAGCGATAAGAAGGGAAAAGCAGAGAACTTCGACGGGGAGACCGTGAGGAGGATAGCGAAGGAGATAGTGAACTTTTATCCGAGGGAGGGCTTCATAATAGTCCACGGTGGGGGCAGCTTCGGGCACCCCTACGCCAAGGAGTACCGGATAAGGGACGGCCTCCCCGGGGACTGGGAGACCGCTCACCTCAAGAGGATAGGGTTCACCCTCACCCACCAGGCCATGCTGAGGGCCAACGCTCGTTTTATAGAGGCCTTCGTCCGAGAGGGCCTGCCGGCGTTCTCGGTCTCGACCTCCTCCGTTTTCATAACCGAGAACGGTGAAGTCGCCTACGGCGACCTTGAGGTGGTGGAGAGGCTCCTTGAGCTGAAGTTCATACCAGTGCTCTTCGGGGATGTCTCCATTGACCTGGCTAAGGGCGTCGAGATCCTCTCCGGCGACCAGATAATAACCTACCTCGCCAAGATGCTTGAGCCGAACAAGGTGATATTCCTCATGGACGTTGACGGGATCTATGACGGAAAGCCGGGGGAGGGACGCCTTATTCAGAACCTTCCAAAGGAGGAGATACTTGCCCTCCTTGAGAGGCTCCACTGCACCTCAGCTGGAACCGACGTCACCGGTGGTATCTGCAACAAGCTGAGGGAGGCGAAGAAGATAGCGGAGCACTCCGAGGTCTGGTTCGTGAACGGCAAAGTCCCGGGGAGGCTGAGCGGAGCCATTAGGGGGGATGGCTTCGGGACGAGGATTGCCCGGGAATAGGACGTCACGGACCCAAAACCTCTTAACTTTTCCTACCATTCTTCCATCGGTGGTGTGAATGCAGGCGTTCGATAAGGAGGAACTCACTGTCATCAGGAAATTCGAGCACATCGAGCACTGCTTGAAAAGAAACGTTCAGGCTCACGTTTCCAACGGTTTTGAGGACATTCACTTCGTCCACATGAGCCTTCCCGAGATAGACAAGGAGGAAATAGACCTCAGCGTCGAGTTCCTTGGGAGGAAGTTCGATTACCCAATTTTCATAGCCGGCATGACCGGCGGAACGAAAGGCTCTCAGCTCGCCGGAAAGATAAACAAGACCCTGGCAAAGGCAGCTCAGGAGCTGAACATCCCCATGGGCGTCGGCAGCCAGAGGGCCATGATAAGGAAGCCCGAGACATGGGAAAGCTACTACGTCCGCGACGTCGCGCCTGATGTCTTCCTCGTCGGCAACCTTGGGGCGCCGCAGTTCGCCGAGACAATGCCTGACAGGTACGGCATTGATGAGGCTTTAAAGGCCGTCGAGACGATTCAGGCGGACGCTTTGGCAATCCACATGAACCCCCTCCAGGAGAGCGTCCAGCCCGAAGGGGATACACAGTACAGGGGTGTCCTGAAGGCCCTCGCCGAGCTTAAGGCCGAGTTCCCCTACCCGATAATCGCCAAGGAAACTGGCGCCGGCGTCTCGATGGAGGTCGCGATAAGGCTCGAGAGCATCGGTATAGACGCCATCGACGTCGGCGGCCTCGGCGGGACGAGCTGGAGCGCGGTCGAGTACTACAGGGCGAAGGACGAGCTGGGGCGGAACCTGGCTCTCAGGTTCTGGGACTGGGGTATAAAGACCTCGATAAGCGTCGCTGAGGTCAGGTATTCGACCGAGCTGCCGATAATAGCCACCGGCGGGATGCGGGACGGAATAACGATGGCTAAGGCATTGGCGATGGGTGCGACCTTCGCCGGCATTGCCCTGCCGCTGCTCAGGCCTGCCGTCAAGGGCGACGTTGAGGGCGTCATCAAGGTTCTCAGGCGCTATATCGAGGAAATCAGGAACACCATGTTCCTCGTTGGTGCCAGGAACGTCGAGGAGCTCAGAAGGGTCCCGCTCGTGGTCACAGGATTCACGAGGGAGTGGCTGGAGCAGAGGATTGATTTGCTGGTCTACCTCCGGGACAGGAGGTTCTGACCCCCGTCTCTTTTCCCCCGGAAATGCACACCTTTTTAAACCCCTGCCCACAACTAAGACCAACGCAGCCCCATGCCTCAGGAGAGGCTTGGGGGCGTTAGGAGGAATAGCCATGATAAAAATCCACACAGTTAGCGGTTATGAGGAAGTCGGCAAAAACATGACCGCCGTCGAGTACAACGGGGAGGTTGTTATAATAGACATGGGGATCCGCCTAGACCGTGTTTTAATACATGAGGATGTGAACATTCAGGAGTTCCCCACCAAGGAGCTCCAGAAGCTGGGCGCCATCCCCGATGACTCGGGAATAAAGCACAAAAAAGTCGTTGCCATCGCGTTCACCCACGGCCATCTGGATCACATAGGGGCCGTTGGCAAGCTCGCTCCTCACTACCCGGACGTCCCGATTTACGGCACCCCATACACTATAAAGCTCGCCAAGGGCGAGGTCAAGAGCGAGAAGTACTTTGAGGTCAAGAACCCAATGTACGAGACTGAATACGGCGAGATAGTCCAGGTGAGCGAGAACCTGGCCATAGAGTTCGTCCAGATAACGCACTCAATACCGCAGTCCGCGATGGTGGTTGTCCACACGCCTGAGGGCGCGGTCGTCCACACGGGTGACTTCAAGTTCGATAACAACAACCCGCTCGGTGAGAGGCCCGACTACAAACGCCTGAAGGAGCTCGGGAAGGAGGGTGTCAAGGTTCTTATAGCCGAGTCAACCCGTGTCGCTGAACCAACCAAGACGCCGAGCGAAGCAGTGGCGCAGATGCTCCTCGAAGACTTCTTCCTCTACGAGGGCATGGAGGCCGACGGACTGATAGCGACCACCTTCGCCAGCCACATTGCTCGCCTTCAGGAGCTCATCTGGATAGCCAACAAGATGGGCAGGCAGGCCGTTCTGGTCGGCCGCTCTCTGGCCAAGTATACCGGCATAGCCAAACAGCTGGGGCTCATAAAGATGAAGGGTGCCAGGGCAATCAGAAGCCCCAACGCGGTGAGGAAGGTTCTGAGGGAGGTCAGTCAGGCCAGGGAGAACTACCTGCTGATAGTCACCGGCCACCAGGGCGAGCCGGGTGCAGTTTTAACGAGGATGGCCAACGGCGAGCTCTACGACATAGGCAAGCGCGATACGGTTGTCTTCTCCGCCGGGACGATACCCAACCCGCTCAACAGGGCCCAGCGCTACGTCCTTGAGACAAAGCTCAGGATGAGGGGTGTCAGGATGATAAAAGACCTCCATGTCAGCGGCCACGCGAGCAGGGAGGATCACCGCTATCTCCTCAGGTTGCTCAACCCCGAAAACATCGTCCCGGCCCACGGCGAGTTCAGGATGCTCACCCACTACGCGGAGCTGGCAGAGGAAGAGGGATACCTCATCGGAAGGGACGTCTTCGTTTCAAGGAACGGCTACACTGTTGAAGTGCCCTGAGGGCAAAACTGATAAACCGTTCCTCCCTTTTTCCTTTTGACATTGCTTTCATTGCTCACGGGGTGGTAGAATGAGAAAGTATGATGATCTGTTCGCAAGGGTTAAGGAGATGGCAAAGGACGTTGATGATGTGCTCTTCAAGCTCATTCCGGAGAGAGAACCGAAAAAGCTCTACGACGCTGCCAGGCATTATCCGCTCGCCGGCGGCAAGAGGGTTCGCCCGTTCGTCGTCCTGAGGGCGGCTGAAGCCGTTGGCGGTGATCCAAGCAAGGCACTCTATCCAGCGGCCGCGGTCGAGCTTATACACAACTACTCCCTCGTCCACGACGACATAATGGACATGGACGAGCTCAGGCGCGGAAGGCCGACCGTCCATAAGGTCTGGGGTATCAACATGGCAATCCTCGCCGGCGACCTGCTCTTCAGCAAGGCCTTCGAGGCTGTTGCCAAGGCCGAGGTCAGTCCCGAGAAGAAAGCGAGGATTCTAGAAGTCCTCGTCCAGACCTCCAACGAGCTGTGCGAGGGACAGGCTCTCGACATCGAGTTCGAGACGAGGGAAGAGGTCACCGTTGATGAATATCTCCAGATGATAAGCGGCAAGACCGGAGCACTCTTCGACGGCTCCGCAACGATCGGCGCTATCGTTGGAACTGACAAAGAGGAGTACATTCAGGCGCTCTCGAAGTGGGGCAGGAACGTTGGAATAGCCTTCCAGATATGGGACGACGTTCTCGACCTCATCGCCGACGAGGAAAAGCTCGGCAAGCCCGTCGGCAGCGACATAAGGAAGGGCAAGAAGACCCTCATAGTCAGCCACTTCTTCCAGAACGCCAGCGAAGAGGACAAGGCTGAGTTTATGAGAGTCTTTGGAAAGTACGCAGGCGACGCCAAAGACGATGCTCTGATTCATGAGGACGTTAAGGAGGAAGTGGCTAAGGCCATCGAGCTCCTCAGGAAGTATGGCAGCATAGACTACGCCGCAGAATACGCTAAGAACCTCGTCAGGGAGGCCAACGATGCTCTGAAGATCCTTCCCGAGAGCGAAGCACGCAGGGATCTGGAGCTCCTCGCCGAGTTCCTCGTTGAGAGGGAGTTCTGAGCTTTACTCATCTTTTTCCGCCAGAACCCATCCCACTGGCGGATGCTCCGCACCAGCTTTCCATTTTTCATACGCCATATCCCACCGCTCCAGAAGTTCGGCGCGCTTTTTCCCGTCTTTTATCTGCTCCACATATTCCCGCGGGATGTAAGCTAAGTAGTGCGGCAGGCCCGGCTCAAAGGTTCCGCTTTCAATTATCTCTCCACCTGCCGTTTTCACCAGCTCCCTCAGCCTCTTCAGCGGGAGATAGTGCAGGTCGTCCTTCTCGCCGAAGAGCGCTTCAAAGATATCCTCGCGCAGGTTGTAGAGCTCAAGATGTGCCCTTTGCCTCTCGTTGTTCGCTATGGGAAGGCTCTCCGCTATGAAAACCATGTTTGCCACGCGGAGCATCTCGGAGAAGACCCTAACCATCGTTTCCTCATTTTTCAGGCTTCTAACTCCATGAACGAGAACGGCTAAATCGAAGGCCCTAAACGGAAAAGGCAGTTCCTTCGCGTCCACCTTGAAGGGGATTATCCTATGCTTTAGGCCAGCTACGGAGGATATCTCCTCAAAGAAGCGCCACCTGCTCAGATCAACGGCAACGACCCTGCCGGTCTCGCCGACGAAGTAAGCCAGGGGGACTGTTGTTAATGCGTGCGCACCACACCCGATTTCAAGGACGTTCATTCCCCTCCTCAGCGGTGCGTGCTGGAGGACGCGGAAGCGTTCGAGTATCTCGATATGGAGCCGGTCTGGAGGGAGTGGGTACTCGTCCCGGGGCGGAATTTTTGAGAGGACGTTTTCTTTAAATGCTTCCTCAGTAAGAGCCATGGAAAACACCGAAAATGGTTAAAGCTCTTTTCTTTAAGGCGTTTTCGGAGAAAAAGTTTTATAAGTTAGGGTCGAGTTTATAATAGGTCGAAATCCGCTAGGTGTCTTTTTGCTTTTCCAGTAAAGCTCTATGAGGATGCATTTTTGTTTGTGTGTATAATCATGCAACTCCTTTACTCCGACTCTATTTCTCTTAGAAAGTCCAAATTTAAGTGGTATTAATTAAATTACTTTGCTAATTTTTCTATTTACTTTTACTAATAATAAAACTTATAAAGGAGTTCGCTCTAAAAATGAGTGCAAAACTACAGAGGAAGTGAACCATATGAAGTGGAAGCTGTTGTTTGCAGTCCTACTGGGACTGCTGATGGTTGGGGTGATGGCTGAGAGTGCAACAGCTCTGGAGGTGCCTTCAAAAAGCCAGGGTATAACTATTACTGCTAAAGGACTGTACGATCCGACTCCTAGCATAAACACAAAATCATACTCTTCTAAAAATATCGAGATAAAGAAAAATGTCACGGGGCTAATTCGATTAGGCACAGATACAATTAGTGTTATAATCTTTAATGGAAGGTCTAGACTTTTTGTTAAAAAGAGATTTTCAGTGTTTAGATCTAAGTATTTTAAAGGTTACGTGCTCTTAGTTAATAACTCGAAAAAAGACGAAGCCACTATCCTACAGGGCAATGTTTATGATGACGGTAAGGTAGAGATATTCATTAAAGATATCAAAGGTGGATTATATGCTTTAAGCACAACCAACGAATATGCACCTAGACTTTTTAAGTCTATGAATCCACCTGTTATAGACATCGACAAGAACTACTGGTTGCCATTGGTTGTACCTCCCGAAGTCAAAATCTTGAAGCCAAGAGACTCTGAAGTTATTGCTTTAGGTGGTACTGAGAGTGTGATCCGTAGTGATGATGAATTCATTATAGTTACGTATCAGTGGGTGGAACCATATGAGGAGCAGTGGTATATCTGGGTAAGGTGCATATTCGAAGGACCTACCAATATAAACGATTATGGTGACTACAAGGTGGCAATCAAAATCGTGGATGAGGGGAAGTACATTGACAGAGGAACTTCTTTTTCATTAGTTAGCATGGGAACTCCGCTCACACTTGGGAACTACAATGACCCGATAGAAATCGGTATTACTGCACCATGGACTTCTACAGTGCATGACAGGGTGTATCGGATCGCTGGACCTATAGATATACCTCCCCAGCCAAGTTCCCCTAATTTGCTAAAGTGGGGATTTGACTTATTGACTTGGTACATAGGGGTTCCTAATCCCTTGTCACTAATTATCCCGGATTCTGAGGCACCCCTTCCTTTGCAGTTTCATATATTCCCCGGAGAGGAGTCTAATTCATTTAGATTTATATTTGACAATGTTGAATTATCGGATACGGGCAATAGAATAAACGTTGAGGGTGTCATAATAGAATACCAAGAAGGGGACGGCGGCATGGCGCCAGTTTATGCATTTTACAAGGTTCCAGTTTACTGGGAATACATTTATGCCACAAAGGTGAGGACTATAAACACTAATATACCAATATACGTAACACATGGGTGATACTATGAAGCTTGGGGTAAGGGATGCATTGTACCTTTTCATTATTTTTCTTTTGATTGCACAGCTTTGGTCAGTCTCGCACGAAAACGGGCGTTTGAGAGAAGAACAGAAGAGTATAAAGGAAACTCTTGTGACTTCTCAGCTTATACATGAAATTTTCGAGTTAAGGCGTCATGCAAAACTAACGAATGCCCTTATGGACACTCCCCTCGATACTGAATCCAAACTTGCCTTGCTCATTGAATTGAACAATACAAAATATTCGCTTTCGAGGCTGGAAAGGGATGTCGATCACTTGGGTGCCTGGTTGGGGTATGAAAATGACAGCCTTTTTCCTTCCGGTGGGGACTGTGTGGAGCTTCTCGAAGTGGTGTACTACACAGTCCAAAGCGAGAACATGACTCACGAGGACGTTCTTCTTGCCTCTAACGGCCTCGATACAATAATAAACTTCACCCGTGTGTACCCTCCGACCTATGGGAACATCATCCAAGGATTGAGTGATATGAATAAAGAATGCCGGAGGTTACTTCAGGAGGCAAACAGAACGCAGAAAAAATAGAGGAGGAAATAATCTCGAACTCACTCCCCAAACACCGCCGGCTTCAGCGGTATTTACTCCTGTTTACGTGCTTTATAAGGCTCTGAATTGTTATCTCGGTTTTCTCTGGTTATCATGTCCGTGTCAATAGTAATTCTTTACAATTGTTTCAAATTTACTTTAAAAAAAGAAAAGTTTATAAACATACAAATTCGTAATCATTTTGCAAAACATTATCGGAGGTGAGCTCAATGAAGTGGAGGTCCCTGCTGGCAGTCCTTCTCGGACTGCTGATGGTGGGGACGCTTGGAGATATTCCAAACATTGCCGTAACTGGAAGTCCTATGAACCTATCAACGGATAAAAACATTCAAGTTCCAATTTTACCTCCCAACACAGGAAATATCATAGTGAAAACCTTTACGGGTAAGTCTAGCCTTCGTTCAGCAGAGCTGTTCATTCAACGATACCAGGACAAGCTTACCCTCCGCATAGACTTCGACGAGTTCAATAACGCGACTTTTGTTGGAATTGCGCTCAGACGTCTTCCAACGGGTGCCTATGTGCCTCTGTACTACTTTGGGCAGGAGGATAGGAATCTTGATGTTGAGACCCTCACGAGGAGCTTTTACTCTGAGGCCAGTAAATTTGGAGACGTGCCCCTTGAAGTAACGGGCGCCCTTGCGGATGAACCATCAAGGAACTGGAAGTATATTGGGGGAATACGGTCTATACGGACATCATTGGAAATCAAAACATTGAAAAAAGATACCGTTATGGTGTACAATGAGATTGGCGGGGACTTTTGGGTGACTTCGAGTACCAGCGGACAATACGTTTATTACGTCTACTTAACTCATGAAGCCAAAGTCCCGAAGGAAAAGGATTTTCCGGGAAACTTTAAAGTGGCAGTTAAGGAAGTCAAGGAGAGAGTAACTGTGTTGAACACCCAGCATGCGTTTATAGGTCTCGGAAATTTCAGGCCTGAGGGAAGCGGGTCATCATCTAACCCCGTTATAACGTGGGGTCTTAATGTGGGTATTGATGTCAATGGAAGACCCCTGCCCAATGCACAGGCAGGTTTCAGCGAAAGTTACACCAAAGGATTGACTTTTAAGTGGTACACAGATGACATTGATCCAAATTCAGAGATCCAATTCGAGTTCTACGACCTCAAAAAGAGGGAATGGTTCGGCGATTCCCCAGCTTGGGGGCAGATTTTCATATCTCACCCGGTTGTTTTAGTTCACGTTGAGTCAGGAACTCCATTCCATGAGGGTGATATCCGAATACAGGCAAAATCTACCTTCTTCTATGAAGATTCAGCTCGTGTCTGCGGATTGCGTTATGGGGGCTGTGTTATCTTACACGAAGAAAAGAGTGTGGATGCCCCACCAATTGAGTTCACCGTCGAGATGTACCCGTGGTTTATAAACCGAAAGTGATGTGGCTTTGATAACAACACTGTGTTTCCCTTTTCTTTTTGCTTTTTGTCTTGGGAACTTGTGTAATGCTTGAGGTCGACATACAGCGTTCTCTGGATTTGAGAGTGTGAAAACAGAGAAAAGAGAAAACTTATTCAACAAACACCGCCGGCTTCATCGGCATCGCGGCCTTCTTCTTTCCGCCCTTGTCCTCCTCTGGGTTGATGATTATTTCGATGCCAAGCTCCTTCTCGATGAAATCCTTGGCTTCTCTGAGAGCCTTCTCCTCGTCGATGCGCTTCACGTCGAAGGCACGCTCCTTGATGAGGCGCTGTATCATCTTGCTTATCTCCTTGCCGTGCTTCCTCATCTCCGGGTCCTTCATGAGCTCGGACATGGCTGCCTTGAAGTCCCTCTTTTCAGCGACGACCTCAGCAACGCGCCACTTCCACTCTGGAGCCGTGTAGATGTATGCCCTCTTTGCGTCCTCTATCTTTGCCACGCGGATTATCTCCTTGATGTCCTCGATGAGGTTCTTGACGTACTCTTCCTCCAGTTCGATGGTCTCGTTCCACCAGGCCGGGTTCGGCTCGGGCCACTTCGCCAAGCTCACGAAGCCCTCTCCGCCGAGCTTCTCCCAGAGCTCCTCGCTGATGTGCGGTGTGAACGGAGCCATGAGCCTGACCCATACGTCGGAGAGGGTTCTCAGCACGTAGCGCTTTGCCTCGTCGTCCCTGCCCTCGGTTCTCCTTAGATACCAGCGCAGGTCGTTGAGGACTGAATAAAACGCCCACTGCACGGCCGTTCTCGTCCTGAACTCCTCCAGGGCCTTGGTGGATCCTTCAATGGCCTTGTTCAGGCGGTGGAGCATCCATTTATCGATGTCCTTGAGCTCGACGTCATCTTTGGCCTCGTAGGTGGCGAACTCGCTTATCAGTTCATAGAACCTCTCGACCTGCCTGCGGAGCTTTCCGACCTCCTTCCTGCGCCAGTCGAAGTCGCTGTCGTGCTCGGCCAGTCCCATGATGTAGAGCCTGACGACGTCCGCACCGTTCTCCTCTATCGCGTCGATGAAGTTCAGCACGTTGCCCTTGCTCTTGCTCATCTTGGTGCCTTCCAGCGTTCCGAAGCCGTTGACGGCGATGCCCCTTGGCCAGTGCCCCTTTCTGAATATGGCCGTGTGGTTGAAGATGAAGAACGTCAGGTGGTTCGGGATGAGGTCTTTGGCAGAGCAGCGCCAGTCGAGCGGGTACCAGTACTCGAACTCCTCCTTCATCTCGTGGATAACCTCGGCCGGGATTCCGGTTTTCTCCTCAAGTTCCTTCTCGCGCTCCTCGCTGAACTCCTCCAGGAACAGGTAGTCGAAGAACTCCCTGTCGAGCTTCTCCGGGTCGAGCTTGCCCTCTTCCCTCAGCTTGTTCATGTGCCTGCTTATCGTATAGTATGCCATGTAAATAGTCGAGTCGCTCAGGCTCTCGATGACCCAGTCGGGATCCCACGGGAGCGGGGTTCCCAATCCAACTTTCCTCGCGCAGGCCTTCTTGTCGAGCCAGTCTATTACCGCCTCGAACTGTGTGCGCCTGCTCTCTGGATAGATAGTCATGTTCGCGAGCGCTTCCCTCGCCTTCTCCTTCCACTCGGGGTTTCCGTAGTCTATGAACCACTGGTCGTGGATTATCTTGATGACCGCCTGGTTTCCAAAGCGCGAGATGACCGGCTTCTCGGCGAACTCGTACATTATCTCGGCGATGCCCTTCTCCTGGAGCTCCTTCGCTATCAGGTCCTTCGCCTCCTGGACGGGCTTGCCAGCGTAGGGCTCTATCTTGAAGACTCCCTTGTGGTACTCGGCCTTGTAGATGTTCTTGGTGGCCTCTTCGAGCTTCTCAACGTCCTTCTGGCTCTTCACGCCGAGTCTCTCCGCCTCCTCAACCGCCGGAAAGTCTCCGTAGCCTTCAAGCTTTATCAGAGAGATGTAGCTTATTTCCTCGACCACGCGCGGGTCGATGTCGTACTTCAGCAGAATCTCGGTCTCCTTCTTCAAATCCTCTAACGCCACGTGGTCGAAGGGGGCATGGGCCGGAACGCTCATGACAACTCCGGTCGCGTTGTCAGGGTCTACAAACTCAGCCGGCAGGATTATGACCTCGTCGCCGGTGACGGGGTTCTTCACGTATTTTCCGATCAGCCTCTCACCCTTGAACTCCTCGATGACCTCTATCTCCCTGTCCTGGAAGGAGAGCTTGTACGCTGCCTCTTTGCTGATTATCCACGTCTCGACCTTCTCGCCGCGCTTGACTTTGGCCTTCACGTAGGTTGCCTCGGGGTTCAGCCACATGTTGGTGACGCCGTAGACCGTTTCCGGCCTCAGCGTCGCGGCGGGCATGTAGATTTCCTCACCGTTCTCCTCCAGGATGAACTTGATGATGACGTAGTCCAGGATTTGAACGTCTTCACCCTCCATTATGTCATGGTCTCCCAGGGGAGTTCCGACGATGGGGTCCCATCTGACCCTGTGGGCGCCCTTGACGACCAGTCCCTTGTCCTTGAGCGTCCAGAACTGCCACTCTATGAACTTGCTGAAGGGCGGGAACAGACTCGTCGTGTGGAACTCGCGCGTCCAGTCAACGGAGAAGCCTGCCCTGATGAAGGTCTCCTTCGCGGCCTTCATGAAGTACCTAACGATTTCCTTTGGGTCTTCAAACTTCCAGAGTACCTCCTCCGGCACCTTGTAGACGTCGCGGTAGATGTGTATCGTCTTGGGGTCGCGCTGCTTTATCCTCTCGGCGATTCCGACTATCGGCGCTCCGGTGATGTGCCATGCCATGGGAAACAGCACGTTGTAGCCCTGCATGCGCTTGAAGCGCGCTATGACGTCTGGGATCGTGTAGGTTCTCGCGTGGCCGACGTGAAGGTGGCCCGAGAGGTACGGGAAGGCGACCGTGATATAGAACTTCTTCTCCTTGGGCTTCTCATTCGCCTTCGGCTCGAAGGCCTTCTCTTCCAGCCAGCGCTTTTGCCACTTCTCCTCAATGGCCTTAAAGTTAAGCTCAGCCATGGCTATACCTCCTCAAAATTTTTTCAAAAGAGCGTGAGCGATACTCCAGAATAGGGGGATTATCTGGGAAATCAGGGCGCCTCGGCGCCATCAGCGATGCGATTCCAGCGATGGAGAAGACACTCCCCCCTCATCGGCATCGCTTTTGGTAAAGGAGTTGGGTATTTAAGGTTTTTGGCGTCCCGCGGGCTTTTTATACCCTTTCGATGCAGGTTTTAATGGTGGTTGATTTGAAGGCGTTCGTCAATGGAAGGATCTACGTCTCTTTTAAACCGCTGAAAGTCGCTGACGCTATTCTGGTCGACTCGGGCAGGGTCATCTACGCGGGTTCGAGCGAGAAAGCCAGGAAACTCGCAGAGGAGCTCAACGGAGAGGTTATTGACCTTCGGGGCAAAGTCATTCTCCCGGGATTCATCGACTCCCACCTCCACCTTGAGGAGCTTGGAATGTACCTCGAAACCCTTGACCTGAGGGCCGTAAGGAGCATAGCCAAGCTGAAGAAGAAACTTGGGAGCTACGCAAAAAAAGCCAAGACCACGTGGATACTCGGCCACGGCTGGGATCAGGAACTCTTTGAGGAAAAAAGGTGGCCGACGCGCTGGGATCTGGACGAAGTCGTCGAAGACAGACCGGTCATGTTATCGCGTGTTTGTCTACACGCGGCGGTGCTGAACACTAAGGCCATGGAGATGGCGGGCCTCCTTGATGCGGAGCTTCCGGGCGTTGTTAGGGACGGGGACGGCGAAGTTACAGGCGTCGTCAAGGAGGAGGCCTTTGAGCTCGCCCGCGAGAAGTTCAAGGAGACATTGACGCTCCAGGATTACGAGCACTTCGTGAAGGTGGCGGCAGATTATATTGCCTCCCTCGGAATAACAGCCGTTGGAACAGTCAGCGTGGAAGAAAAAACCCTCAAAGCTCTCTCCAACCTTGAGGAGCGCGGGGAGCTTAAGATAAGGGTTTTCGCTTACCTCGACCCTGGGAAGAGGGAGGTAAAAGAAGGTTCCATGTTCGGGAACCTTGACGTCCTTGAGGCCCTCAGGAAGCTCGGAATCAGGAGGGGCTTCGGAAGAGGGAAGCTCAGGATAAACGGGGTAAAGGTTCTCGCCGACGGTTCTCTCGGAGCGAGGACCGCATGGCTGAGCGAACCTTACAGCGACGCCGAGACGGAAGGCTACCCCAACATCTCGAAGGGACTTCTCGAAAAAATCGTGAGGGAAGCTCACGAAGCTGGGCTTCAGATGGCCGTCCATGGTATAGGCGATGCCACCATAGACATGATACTGGACGTCTACTCTTCGCTCAACGGTTCCGAAAGGATGAGGCACAGGATAGAGCACGCCTCGATTCTAAGGCCGGACCAAATTGAGAGAATGGCCGAGCTGGGGATTGTCGCTGCTGTCCAGCCCCACTTCGTGATAACCGATTGGTGGGTGATGAAAAGGGTTGGGGAGAAGAGGGCGCACTGGATATACCCGTTTAGGAGCATTCTTAAAGCCGGGGTTGTCCTTGGGTTTGGCACTGATTCGCCGATAGAACCGGCAAATCCCTGGGAGACTGTGTATGCGGCCGTAACCCGCGGAAAGTATGAGGGCGTGGATGCCTATGAGTACACGAAGGACGAGTGTCTAACCATTGAGGAGGCGCTCCACGCCTACACATACGGCTCGGCCTACACACTTCACGCTGAGAATGAACTCGGAACTCTTGAGGAAGGAAAGCTCGCGGACTTCATAATCGTGAGTGACGATCCGTTTGAGGTCAATGAAAAGAGGCTGGGGGAAATAAGGGTGCTCGAAACCTACGTCTCTGGCGAGAGGGTCTTCAAAGCTGGATGAGCTCCCTCTCCGCTCTTGTCAGCCTTTTTCCTCTCCCATCGTGAACGACGACGTCGTCCTCTATGCGAACCCCTCCGAGGCCGGGAAGGTACACTCCGGGCTCCACAGTGAAGGTCATGCCATTTTTGAGGGCTACATTTCCGTCCGGGCCGATGTACGGCTCCTCGTGAACGTCCAGGCCAAGGCCGTGTCCCGTCCGGTGGGTGAAGTACTCGCCGTAGCCGGCCTTCTCTATGACCTCTCTTGCCGCTCTGTCCACCTCTTTAGCCTCAACTCCCTCACGGACAGCCCTGTAAGCTCTCTCCTGCGCCTCCTTGACGACCTCGTAAATCTCCACGAGCTTCTCGTTCGGCCTGCCGAGGGCTATTGTCCTTGTGATGTCCGAGCAGTAGCCTTTCCACCTCGCTCCGTAGTCGAGTATTACCATGTCCCCCTTTCTGAGCCTTCTCTCACCGGGCTCGTGGTGGGGATTGGCCGCGTTCTCTCCACTCGCTACTATCGGCGGGAAGGAGATCCCGTCGCTGAGCTCCCTGATGGCGAGCTCTATCTTCAGGGCAAGCTCCCGCTCGCGCATTCCCACCAAATCCCAGCTCAGAATCTCCTCGAAAACCCTGTCGGCGGCCTTGGCGGCATGTCCCATCATCTCTATCTCGTGCTTATCCTTCCTCATGCGGAGCTCCCTCACGAGCGAGCTCAGGGGATAGAACTCGAAGGGGCCGAGCCTTATGACGTTTATCAGCCAGTCAGCGCGCATCGTGTCCTCTATCAGAAGTCTGCCGTTGGAAAGGTGGAGCTCCGCCAGGATCCAGGCGAGCTTGTCGTAGGGGTTCTCTCCGTCGCGCCAGAAGGCAACCGGGAAGTTTCTGACCACGTTCTCGTAGAGGCTTGGAGCTAGGAGCCTGTAATCGCCGTCGGCACTTACAACCAAAATCGTGAGTCTCTCACCTGCCTCGTGTATCCTCAGCCCCGTGAGGTAGTAGAGGTTCGTTCCGGGGCTTATTAGAGCACCGTCGAAGTTCCTTTCCTTCATGAGGGATACGAGTTTTTGAAGGCGCATCGGTTTCACCATGTTAACTACTCCGCAAGGCTTAAAAACTCAACCTCGAACCTCGACCGACTGGGCGGGCTGGGCCCGCGGGATGTTCCCGTAAGGGAGAACCACAAACACGGAAGGAGGGAGCAAGATGGGAATGTACAAGTACATTAGGGAAGCCTGGAAGAGCCCCAAGAAGAGCTACGTCGGGGAGCTTCTCAAGGTTAGGATGATAAAGTGGAGGAGAGAGCCGGTCGTCGTGAGGATCGAGAGGCCGACCAGGCTGGACAGGGCTAGGAACCTCGGCTACCAGGCCAAGCAGGGCTACGTCATGGTTCGCGTTCGCGTGAGGAAAGGCGGAAGGAAGAGGCCCAGGTGGAAGGGCGGAAGGAAGCCGAGCAAGATGGGTCAGGTCAAGTACAGCCCGAAGAAGAGCCTCCAGTGGATAGCCGAGGAGAAGGCCGCTCGCAAGTTCCCCAACCTTGAGGTCCTCAACAGCTACTGGGTCGGCGAGGACGGAATGTACAGGTGGTTTGAGGTCATAATGGTCGACCCACACCACCCGGTCATCAAGGCTGACCCCAAGATCAACTGGATAGCCGGAAAGGCCCACAAGGGCAGGGTCTTCCGTGGACTCACCAGCGCCGGCAGGAAGAGCAGGGGACTTGGGAACAAGGGTAAGGGCGCCGAGAAGGTCAGGCCCAGCATAAGGGCCAACAAGGGCAGGGGCAAGTGATGCCCTCTATTCTTTTAATTGCCTCCCTGTTAACAGCTTAAAGTCCGATTGAACCTTCCTCAGGTTTTGATTCCAATCCGTTGCATCGTTATGCAACTCTTTTACTTGGGCCTCTTTTGGTTCATTCTAACAGGAAAACTCAACTCGGAACGAATTTATACTCGAAAAAAAGAAAGAATTTTTACGTTAAGTAAAAGGAAAGATTTATAAGAATAAGCTGATTAGAACATAATGCAAAACCCTGGTGAGGTGAACCCCGTGAAGTGGAAGCCGTTGATGGCAGTCCTGCTTGGACTGCTGATGGTTGGGGTGACGGCGGCTGGAACAAATATATCAACGGAGGGGGCAAAGGAATCTGACAACGATACGCTGGACATTGAACTCCTGCCAACTCCAATGGGCAAAATGATGTACTTTTATGGAGATGATGCGGTGAAGGCTCTAACAGAGATGGATCACAAAAACCTGACGCTGAGAATAGTCCCCAGCCATGGGTTATCTCAAGTAACGTTCGTGGGAGTATATAGGGATACCAACGGTAGAGTATATTACTACATCGTAGAAGGGCCCGTAAAAAAGGAGACCGTCCTGAGGGACTTCATTAAAAACGCAAAGCACTTCTCGCAGAGACCAACATGCAGGAAGATATCGGTAATGGGGCGAACCAGGGATTGGACTGACATTGGGGCAGTCACATGGAAAAAGGCTTCCATTGGGAGCACAATGGAGATGGGAGTAACGGCAGAATTTAGCTACGTCTCTACGACATCGGGGATGACATACTACCTTGTGGAAATCCATCAGTCTGGCAATCCCAAGAGGAGCGACATAGCCGTTGATGAAATGACCGTCGATGTAAGTGTCCCAACCAGAATACCCCTTTCGGAGATATGGATAAGCAAGTGGCTACCCAAAATGGATGGGGGACCCAAAAAATACTACTCATACACTTCAACAATAAACGTGGAGGGGAACTTGCTCAGTTATTCAGCCTCAGCATCAACGAGTGAAGAAACCAACGATGGTGTCACGTTCAGATGGAAGGTTAAGAGTCGTGAGATTGGAAGGAATGTTGAGTTCGTCCACTACGACTTTGTAAAGAGGATTGGAAGTGGACGCCTATCAAGACCTGCTTATGGAATAATCCTCGATGCAAACCCCAGTGTTATCGTTGTCTCCAAGCGGAACACTGCCAGGCTATCCTTTGAGGCCCAAGCGAAGTTCAACGTTGCCAACTGGATGATTATCCCAACGGATACGCTGAAATTCGGAGTTGAGGTCAACCCTAAGGGCGTGAGAGAGTATAAGTCCTGAGGGGGAAATGAGGTGAACCGACGAGTTTCTATCTTTGTTCTTTTTGTTGTTATGATTTTAACCACCACATATCCGGACAATGCGCTCGCTCAAAACTGGACGCTCGGAGATGCCGTGATTTCAGAGGGGGGAATGTACGCTCTAACAGAGAACGGCACCATAGTAAAGATGACCCTTACCGGGATTCCTGAATGGACCATCAAAATTCCAGACGAAATTCATGTTCTTAACATTGTCTCGGCCAGTGATGGCGTTCTTCTTGTAGGCGATGAAGTTCTAGCCAAGTTCAGTACAGATGGGGACCTCATCTGGGCAAAAAACATGAGCGTGGATGATGCAACGGCTCTGCCAAATGGAAACGTTGCGTTTACCCGTGGAAACATTGTTGGGGTTCTGGACTCAAACGGGAACGTTCTATGGACCGGCCGGCTTACACTGGGGCGAATCAACGAATCATTGTCCAGTGGAAGTGTACAACTAACCACCATAACATACATTGAAAAGATAATCATCGTAGCGGGAACCGCCAGTTTTTCCGAAGACCCCAAGTCTCACATTTTCCTCGCGGTGATTTCGTTAAACGGGACTCTCAACTGGGCCGAAGTCCTCAACACGGGTTATTATGATAGGCCTGAGGAATCATCACCATTGGGGGGTTATGCCGTCTTTGCAGGTGTCTACGGCGGTGGAAGCGATGCGCCGTGGATAGCCGATTACTTTGTCCTGCAGGTTTCTTCGGACGGTGAAATTAAGTGGTTTAATTCCTATCAATGTCCCCGCGAGGAAGATTGGGACGACTTCTGGAGTATAAAAGTACGGGGTGTATCCTGTAACGAAAAGATGTGCGCTCTTGGAACCACGACGGGGACTTTTGTCATTGATGAAAATGGAACCCCCTTAGCGTATCTCAATACTACCGGGAAGGTCGCAGAAATCGTTGATGGCTCCTTACGTGTTCTCTCAAACGGGGCTCTGCTTAAGATTAATCCTGAAAAAAATGCCGAAGCAGGAAAGTGTTACATGGGGTTGGTACCTTTCAGTGAGATGCCGGTTCAAGTGGAAATTCGCCCTGCGGAGTTCAGTGCACCAGACGTCCCTTTGAATGTGCTGGTAGTGCAGAGAACGGAACGTTCTGGTGAAGAACATTCCGGATTTAAACCCCGATCCGAGAAACGGTGGAACAATGGAGAATACGTGGGTATTGCGCCCTTAATCGCGGTAATACTCGTGGTCACTCTAATGTTGGCCAAACGTGAGTCGTAGAGGTGATTGTATGAGAGGCCAAAGGGTGTTGCTTATCCTGACACTCTCTTTGATTATTTCCTCCTCTGTGATTGGCTGGGCAGTGGTCTCGATATCCATGAACGAGATGAGAAAAGCAGGAACATCAGATTTTGCCTCCACCTATCGAAGCCTGCACCTGGGCCTTCTGATTCCCTCGGCAATCTTCTTCTGCCTCGGATACCTCCTCGGAAGGCTCCTTGGCAAAGATAGCTTTGTGGGCATTGGACTTCCAGTATGGGTACTCTCGTTTTTCCTCACACTCCCCCTCTCCACGCCCTTAGATGCGATTCTAACTCCCTGGGAAGTCTCTCCTGAAGGAGTATGCCAAAGGGCTCCATACCTTCCCGAGGAATACCTGTTGCCTATAGCGCTTACGGCTGGTGCTTCAATGATGCTCATAATCGGCTGGGCAATGGCAGTGACCGGGGGCAATACCGGCGGGGGCTCGGAGTGACTCTAACACCCTCCTGGCCTTTTTAGCTGAATCTCATGCTGGGTGTTGAGAATATCCCTATGAGACTGAACTGCATTCACTATTCTTCCGAACTTTCGAGCTTTATCCTTTTGATCCCCACCCTGTCGAAGGCCTTGTCCGGGCTGATTATCGTTCCCTCGCAGTGAGTGGCCTAAAAGGCATTGAGGGGGTTGAGGTTGTGCTCCTTCATGTAGTCGGCGGTGATCCTTACCGGATCGAGATTGAACCTTTTGGCGAGGAGAAGGAGCTCTATAAAGGTTGTTTCTGAGGTAGTTATATCTCCTTTATACCTCTCGTAGATTCTCTTGGCGTTGTCCTTAAGCCAGTCGTTGGGCTTCAGCAGGGCGAGGAAGAAATCGGTATTGGTGTTAGACCATCTCACTTACCTGCGAGCTTTTCGACTTCCCTTATTATCTCCCTCTTTAGCTCTTCAAGTGTCAAGTTGGGGAGCCTCTTACCCAGTTCTTCGAGCTCCTTTAGGGAATCGTCCGGTTTGGGGATTATGAGAATACCGTCCTCGACCCTGATGAGATAGACTTCTTGAGGAAGGCTCTTCCTCAGTTCTTTCGAGATGTATAACCTCCTCTTCGAATCCACTTTCGCCAGCGTTTTCCCACCAATATCATTTTAGTGGGACAAGTTTATAATTGTTGCCTAACAGTTTCGTGAGTTACCTTTTAAAGCACGGCGTCGAATCAACCCCGGTGAGAACAAATGGCAAAGATAAGGGCGCATCACATCAGAATTACCACGTTTATCCACGCCACCGAGGACGAGGACAAGGTTCTTGAGGCGATAGCGACCTTCATCCCCGAGGAGATAGATGAGGAGGACATAATCTTCGATATCGACGAGACCACGGGGTTCTTCGGCAACCCCATTAAGGTCGTCAACGTCGAAATCAAGCGGAGCAAGGCCGTTAGGCTGTTCATAGACTACTTCAAAGAGTTGCTGAGCGAGGGGGACAGGCGCTACCTCCTGGACCACATTGATGAGAAGGTCGATGAGGAGGGAACCTTCTACGTCCGCTTCAACAAGCAGAAAGCGTATCTCGGCGAGTCGGAAATAGATGAGGGGTCGGACGTGGTGCAGGTCAGGATAAAGGTCAAGGCCTTCCCCATGAGGAAGGAAGCGGTCGTCAGAGCCGTTCGGGAGTGGCTGGAGGAATGAGCGTCGGGACGCCCCTTGAGGATGGGGAGGGGGAGGTATCCTTCTCCCGCGACCACTTCGTTGAGATGGACGTGAGGAGCGAGGAAGCCTACGAGCTGGCCAGTGAGTGGTTTGATGAGGTCGTCTTCACGAGGAAGCTCGTTCTTGATGGTCCCCCCGACTGGGGCGAGCTCAAGGATGAGCTCAGGCTCCTCCGTGAGAGGTACGAAAAGGTCGCCCTCCTGCTCGTTACAAGCAGGCCGGGTCTGATAAAGGAGGTAAAGAAGAGAAACCTCCGTGCCCTCCTCTACGTTCAGGGCGGCGATATGAGGGTGAACCGCCTTGCCATTGAGAACGGTGTTGATGCCCTCATAAGCCCCTGGTTCGGGAGAAAGGATCCGGGATTTGACCACACTCTTGCGGGAATGGCCGCCAGGAGGGGAGTCGCCATAGGGTTCTCCCTCGCGCCCCTGCTCTCTGCGGGCCCCTACGAGAGGGTTCAGATCCTCCGCTTCATGACGAAGACCTGGCAGCTGGTGGACAAATACGGTGTGCCGAGGTTCATCACGAGCTCCGCGGAGACGAGGTGGGAGGTTCGCGGACCCGGTGATCTGATGGGTCTCGGGAGAAACATAGGCATGGACGCCCCAAGGGCGAGGGCGAGCCTGAACTTCTATCCGAGGAGGCTTCTGAAAAAAGTTTGGGGGGCTCAGCCCCCAAGCGCCGGAAAGTGCTCCGGTTCGTAGTCCTCGAGTTTTCCATCGAGGTAGTCCTCGTATCCCTTGAGGTCGAGGAGTCCATGCCCGCTGAGATTGAAGAGGATGACCTCTTCCCTTCCCTCCGCTTTTGCCCTTATGGCCTGGCCTATAGCTCCTTTTACTGCGTGGGCGCTCTCTGGGGCCGGGATTATTCCTTCGGTCCTCGTAAAGAGCTCCGCCGCCCGGAAAACGTCGTTCTGATGATAGGCCACCGGAGTGACTACTCCGTGGTTTATGAGGACGCTGAGCGTTGGGGCGAGGCCGTGGTAGCGCAGTCCCCCGGCGTGGATCGGGGGCACGTAGTAGGTGTGACCGAGGGTGTGCATCTTCATCTTTGGTGTGTAGCCGCCGGAATCCCCGAAGTCGTACCTGTAAACTCCCCTGGTCATTGTGGGGGCTGCCCTGGGCTCGACCGCTATGAACTCGTAGTCGGCTTTCCCTTCGAGGACCTCCTTAACGAAGGGATATGCCAAGCCGGCGAAGTTGCTTCCACCGCCAACGCAGCCGATTATAACGTCCGGCTCTTCAAACTCCCTCATCTGCTCCATGGCCTCGAGTCCTATGACGGTCTGATGCATGAGGACGTGATTCAAGACACTCCCGAGGGCGTAGCGGGCATTCCCATCGCGGAGAACGTCCTCTATGGCCTCGCTGATGGCTATTCCAAGGCCCCCTGGATGGTTGGGATCCTCCCTCAGGAATCTCCGCCCGATTTCAGTCCTTTCGCTCGGGCTTGGATAGACCTCCGCCCCGTAGAGGCGCATTATTGTCTTCCTGTAGGGCTTCTGGGCGTAGCTGGCGCGGGCCATGTAAACCCTGACCTTGAGTCCAAGCAGCGCCCCGGCCAGGCTTAAAGCCGTTCCCCACTGTCCGGCTCCGGTTTCCGTTATAAGCTTCTCAATCCCCTGCTCCTTGGCATAGTAGGCCTGGGCCAAGGCGGTGTTTATCTTGTGGCTTCCCGTCACCGTTGCACCCTCGTACTTAAAGTAAATCCTTGCCGGAGTTCCCAGGGCTTTCTCGAGGTTTGTGGCCCTAAAGAGAGGTGTCGGCCGCCCTATCTTGGCGTAGAGCTCACGGACCTTCCTCGGAATCTCAATGTAGCGCTCGGTGCTCATCTCCTGCTTTACTAACTCCTCCGCGAAAATCCTCAGCAACTTCTCCGGTTCCATGGGCTCATCGGTTTCCGGGTCAAGCGGCGGTGCCAGGGGTTCCGGAAGGTCTGGCAGTATGTTGTACCATTTCCTGGGTATCTTTCCATCCGGCAGAACGGCTTTCATTCTAACACCTCCTCTAACGATTCAAAAATGTGTCCCAAAAACGAGGGAATAATCAGAGTAAGAACTAACCCTGAATCCTTCTGAGGCTCATCAGCCTCGCCAAAAACGAGCCCCCTCAGTTTAAAGCCGCCAAAAGCAATCCCGCCCGAGAATCTGTGGGCTAGCGTTGGGATTCAGGGAACCTTCAGGACAGCCAAAAACAATCACTCCTGTATTGCATGGGGCATCGGAGTATGGAACGCCGCATTGTTTAAGAGCCTTTCGGTCTGGCCGTTGATGATAGGACAAAGCTGGTGTCTTCAACGCTCCCCTTAACCGCCACGGCGACGAAATACCCTCCGCGTTCAAGACAGATGGAGGTCGTTCTTCCGTCGGAAGTGTCGAGCAGGTAGCGGGCGTAGTCGCACTGTCCACGAATTCCGTACACGAGAAGGGTCACGCTGACGTTCTTCTCACCCACAGATGTCAAAAACTCCTTTCCAGCGAGGGCCCAGAGGGTGGGTTCTCTTGAGGATTTCATGACAAAGCTCCCGTTGAGCTCCCCTATTACGGCGTTGAGCACCTCCTCAGGCGCCGGCCCTCTAGCTTCCCGGCCGTTCTTCAGCCCGCATAGAAGCTCCTTCGCGGTCCTTTCAACATCTTCCATTTTCCCTCTCAGCACAATGATTTCTTTTTCCCGGAGGGAAACGTAGATTGATTCCCCTCCCCGCGTCCACAGAGACCACCTGCAGTCCCCGCTTTTTCTCTCCATCCGCTTGACGTATCCGGTTCCTTTGAGCTCGATTTCTATGGCTTTGTAGGTGTTCTTAACCCACTCGCCGGGCCAGTCCGAGGGCAGAAACCTTCCGACCCCGATGCCGTCCTCTGTACTCCAGTTGAAGCGGTACCTCACGAAAGTCGGCGGCTCGCTCGCGTTCCAGAGGTAATCGTCGTGCCAGCGGAGCGCAAACCCCTTGACGCCCCTGCAGGGGCCCCGTGCCGAGATAACGGCGATACCTCCCCCAAGAATCCTTGTTTCGGCCAGATATATGCATTCCTCGCCCTTAACGAACAGAGCATCGCCTATGATGTCGGAGTCGGTGACGTAGTTCTCCACGAGCCTTAGGTAGCCCCCCGATTCGACGCGTTCCGTGGCCTCGCGGTAGGCATTATTAGCCTTCCCACGTGGTTCATAGAGGGTTACAGAACGGCCGAGGAGGGGAAGTCTGACCCTTGAGGACTTCCAAGCAGCCCCGCTGACGTGGATTGTTGAGTACGCAACCGTCCCGTTGCAGGAGTAGGTAAGCTCCCCACCCCTCAGCGGCCAGGTATCTCCCCCTTTCTCCCAGCAGCCCGTAGCAAAGTAGAGGCCGAACTCGACGTTTGGGCTGGTCACGGGCGGGGGCGTCAGGATGGCCATCAAGACGAGCGAGATTATCAAAAACGGTGCCAGCTGGAGGGGCCTTTTGCTGTAGTAGTCCCTGAAAACCGCTGGAGGTATGATAACCGCGGAGATAAAGAGGAGGACTCCGAGGAAGTGGTTGAGCTGGAGAAGTATCCACGCGAGGAAAGAGAGCAACGCCGAGATGGCGATGGAGACAGCCAGTTTGCCCGCCATGTTCCTCCATAACCTCTACGTCGTAGAGGGTTATAAGGTTTACAATCGCTTCAAATTATCCTGAAGTGTTTCCACAAGGGTTATTAGTGCCGGGCCCGTAGTCCCTCCGATGGGCCATGCTCCGGCTGGAAATCTACTGCGACGAGGGTGAGGGTGAGAAGGTCAGGGATGTTCTGACCAAGTGGAGCCTTCAGTTCTACGCCGAGGAAGTGCAGAGCAACGAGCACCGGGCGCTCAAATTCACCGTTCTCGTGCCGGATTTCGTGATTAACGACGTCGTCGACGAGCTGATGAAGGCAGTTGACCTTCGGAAGGGGCATTCATCGATAACCTGGGCACCCGTCAGCGGGAAGTCCGTGAAATACGCCAACTCGGTAAAGTCTCTTAAAAAGTTCAAGCGCCACTGGACCCTGGCGGCCATAGAGGGGCTCATTGAGAATGCCAACAACCAGGCCCAGGTTGACCCGATCCAGCTCACCCTCGGTGCGGTGGCCTCGGTTATAGCCCTTTTTGGCCTCATCAACGACAGCATAGTCATGATAATCTCGGCCATGCTCCTCTCGCCAATCCTCGGCCCGCTCTACGGCTTCTCTCTCAATATCGTCATGGGCAAGGGCAGGGATGCCCTCGATGCAGTTTCCTCAATCCTAAAGCTTCTCGGTGTCATATTTCTCTCGGCCCTTCTGGTGTCCCTGGCTCTCAAGTTTGCCGGCTCGATGCCGGCCGAGCCCACCCACGAGATACTCGTCCGCGGCGATTCTGGCCTCGTCTACATTCTCCTAGCGATAATCCTTGGCTACGCTGGGATAGTTGCTATAGTGAGCAGAATTCCGGAGATTCTCGCGGGGGTTTCCATAGCGGCCGCCCTTGTTCCACCGACGACGGTAATAGGGATCTCTCTGGCCATGGGGTGGTGGGAGGTTTTCAGAGGCTCCCTTGTACTGACGGTTGAAAACGTGCTTGGCCTTCTCAGCGGTTCTCTCCTCGGCCTCTACGTCCTCAACGTCTCTCCAAGGAGCTACTATGAAAGGAGGGCGGCGAAGCTCTACACGAAGAGAACGATGTTCGTGCTTGCCCTCATGCTTGCCGCTCTCGTCCTTGTGGAACTCATGAGTTAGGCCACCTCAGTCTGTTCGTAGACCGGCTTTCCCTGCCTGTGCTTGACGAGCAGGCCGTAGAAGAACTCCTTTAAGTCGGGGCTCATGTCGTCGTCGAGGAGAAGGTCAGCCTTTCCGGCGTAGTCCTTCTCGGCCCTGGTTATTAGGAGTGCTATTGCAGGTGTCAGTCCCTGAAGCAGTATCCTGACGAGCTCAGGAAGGGCCTCCTCTTCTATCTCCTCGTCGGCCTCCAAGCCAAGGTAAACGACGAAGCCCTTCATCTGAACCGCGAGGATGAACTCGCTCTCGCTCAGCTCGAAAAACGAGAAGTTGTACGTCTTTGAATCAGTCCTCGCGAGGAGGACGCCCCTTATCGAGACCGTCACCGGCTCCTCATCTATCTCAAAAACAAGGTCCTTCGCCAGCTCGCTCTGGGCTATGGCGTACAGCTCTTCCATCGGCATGGAAGTGCCTTCTCAGGGGCCAATAAAAGGGTTTCGTCAGGTTTTTAACGATTGAAGTGAAGATTCTACGGTGGTGGACATGAAGATCACGCGCTTTGGCGTCTCTGTTCCTGATGAACTGCTTGAGAAGTTCGATCGTATAATCGAGGAGAAGGGCTACGTCAACAGGAGCGAGGCGATAAGGGATCTAATGAGGGACTTTATAGTCAGACACGAGTGGGAGGAAGGCGAGGGGGAAGTGGCGGGGACGATAACCATGGTCTACAACCACGATGAGGCGGAGGTTGTGAAGGAGCTCCTCGACCTTCAGCATGACTATCTCAACGAGATCGTATCGAGCATCCACGTCCATATGGACGAGCACAACTGCCTTGAGGTCATAATAGTCAAAGGAAAGGCGAAGAGGATAAAGGCGATAGCGGACAGGCTCCTGAGCCTGAAGGGCGTCAAACACGGCAAGCTCGTCATGACGGGAACGGGGAGGGAGCTGGTCTAGTCCACTACCTCCACTATATCGCCGTTCCCCGGCGGCAGGACGGACATTACGTCCTCTTCCCTCACCTTGTAGCCCCACTTTTCGAGGATGTGCCTGATTTTCTTTACAAGTTCGCTCTTCTTCAGCGAACCCGGGCGGATTACGATGTACCTGTCCGTGTGGGCTTTTATGGCCTCAACCGGCGCGCAGACAACGAAGTCTTCGCCCTCATAGTTGATTACACCGACGGCAAGCTTGAGAGGTAGCCCGTGAAGCCAGTTCCTCTTGCCGTAGACCATGAAGGCCCCCTTGCCGAGGTACTCGCCGCTTGGGGTCTGTTTGGTGACCTGGTCCGGATACGCCCAGTAAGCATCTTCGCTGTAAACCCCCCTGCTCCACGCCTTGCTCATCGAAACCGCGAACTGACAGGCCTCAAATATGGTCTTTTCTCCCGCTTTCTGCCCGTCCTTGATGACGACGTGCGGAGCGCCGTAAACGTCAGCGTGGCAATAGAGGTCGTTCTCGCTCATGTGCTTCTTGATGAGGATCTCGTTGGTGCTGGCGTCCTTGCCCGCTAATACGAGAAAGCCCTCGCTCGACACGAACCAGCGGAACTTTTCGAACCACTTCTTCTTTCTCCTCTCTATGCGCTTGACGTTCAGCTCCTTCTTCATTTCCTCCTCGATGAGCTTCTCCACCTCGTCGAGCTTCTTCTTCGTGTCCTCGTAGGCCTTAAGTGCCCCCTCGTACTTGTGGCGGAACTTCTTAGCCTTCTCGTAGTAGAGCTCCGCGTTCTCGCCGATGCTCCTGTTGAGATACAGCCTCACCTTCTTCCCCTCAAGCTCTATCGTCACTGCCTTCTCCTTCGGGTCGGTGCCCTTCACCATGAGCGCGACCCTGTTTCCTGCCTTCTTGCCCTCCTCTATCCTCCTCCTGAACTCGTCCCAGCCGAGCTTTTCGGTGGCTTTCCTGAATTCTTCCAAAAGCCTCTCGATGAGGGCGTAGTTCGCATAGATAAGGTCGCCTATTTCCTGGTTGGCCTTCGCCCCCTCCTCGAAGCCCTTCAGCATCTCCTCCTGCTTTTTAAGCGTCATGAGGAGCTGCCTCTTCTTGGCCTCAAGTCTCTTCGTCTGCTCCATCCGGGCTTTTTCAATGGTGATCTTTCCGAAGTATTCATCCAAAGCCTCGCTGAAGGTTTTAAAATAGCGCTTCTCAAGCCCATCGTAGATTTTCAGCTCGATTGGAACGACGTCGTGCATTTTTCCGTCCTTGAAGACGATGTTGGGCTTTGGCTCGTCGTTGAAGGTGGCTATCATTGCCCTGTAGACCCTCATCAAATCCTCATCGCTCAGCTCTTTGACTGGAGTGGTTTTCTCAAACCCTGCCCTCCGTGATATCTCCTCGGCGTACATGCCCCCCATATTAAGCTTCCTTGCTAAAGCACGGACGAGCTCTAGCTCCCCATCTTCTCTCATGAGCTCAAGGAAGCGCTCCTTCGAAACCTCAAGGGGGTTCTCCCTGGCTGGGGGGTACTGGTAGTCCGCCTTCGGCATTATTCTCCTGTCCTTGTATTCCTCGTAGCGCAGGGCGGCGACGATTTTGTTCTCCGAGTTGACCAGGATGATGTTTCCCCTCCTGAAGAGCTCGCCGATGAGCGTGTAGTTCCCCACCCTGACCTTTACTATCCTGTCGAAGCCGTACTGTTCAATGGCGTCAATGAAACCCCCTGAAAGGTGCTTCCTGAGGAGCATCGTGAAGCTTGAGGGCTGCTTCGGCGCCTCCCTGACGTAGCTGGTGAGGTGGAACCTCTTGCCAGCCTGGAGGATTAGATCTGCCCTTCCCTCTCTCGTGCGGAGCTTTATCCTTATCTCGTCGCCGTCGTGGTAAACCTTGTCAACGCGAGAGCCTATTAACCACTGAAGCTCCCTCACGATGTAGCGTATGTCAACGCTGCTCATCTCCTCCTTCATTCTCCCACCGAGAAAAGTTGGGGGGGGGAGGTTAAAAGCTTTCACAGGAACCTGAGGCCGAGCACAAGAACGAGCCTACCCGTTATGGTCATACCCACGCGCAGGACATCGGAATTGGAATCGTCAAGGGCCTCGTTCAGTAGCCCCTACGAAAGGTTCGCTATTCCGATGTCATAGATAATCCAGGCGAGCTTTGAAAAGGTTCCAAGGCCCGAGGACAGAACCGACAGCAGGGCTCAAGGAGCACAACGGCAATAGCACCGGCTCGCTTCAATGCACATATGAAGACATAAGACCACATATGGACTCACTAAGGTTAAATACCCCAAGCACCATAACACCCCCGGTGATATACAATGAAAGGCTACTTCACCTTTGTCCTGCACACTCACCTCCCCTACGTCAGGAAACACGGCAAATGGCCCTTCGGCGAAGAATGGCTCTACGAAGCGATGAGCGAGACGTACCTGCCACTTCTGATGGAGTTCGAGCGTTTGGCCGCTGCTGGCGTCAGGTTCCAGCTCGTGATGAACATCACTCCGGTTCTGGCCGAGCAGCTTGTCGATGAATACATAAAGAGCGAGTTTGAGAAATACCTGAAGAGGAAGATAGCGAAGACTGAGGAAGACCTCCTCTCGGGGAAGTACGACGAGGAAGCAGTCAGGGCGAGCCTCGACCATTTCAGGAGTGTCTACGACTACTGGAGGGCGATAAACGGCGACATCATTGGCAAGTTCCGCGAGTTTCAGGATAGGGGCTACATAGAGATAATAACCTCCGCGGCAACGCACGGATACCTGCCCCTCCTCGGCAGGGACGAGGCTATAAGGGCCCAGATAGCGAACGGAATAGCGACCTACGAGAAGCACTTTGGGAAAAGGCCGAGAGGGATATGGCTCCCGGAGTGCGCCTACAGACCCTCTGGAGACTGGGAGCTTCCCGGCGGGAAGAAAATCAGGCGGACGGGTATTGAGAAGTTCCTAGAGGAGTTCGGCATCGAGTACTTCTTTGTCGAGAGCAGGCTGGTTGATGAGGGTCCGGTAACGAAGGAGTACGGCGGGATTGATGTTTACGTGGGCGAAAAGAGCACGCTCAGGCCCTACTGGATAAGGGGTTCGAAGGTTGCAGTTTTCGCCCGCAACCGCGAGACCGGCCACCAGGTCTGGAGTGCCCGCCACGGCTACCCCGGCGACTTCTGGTACCGGGAGTTCCACAGGAAGGCCCCGGAGAGCGGGGGGCAATACTGGAGGATAACGGGAAAGGACGTTGAGCTCGGCGACAAGGAGTTCTACGACCCCGATAAAGCGATGGAGCGCGTTGAGGAGCATGCGCGGCACTTCGTGAGCCTGGTGGAGAAACTCCTGTGGGAGTTCGAGGAGAGGACAGGTGAGAAGGGAATAATCGTCTCGCCCTACGACACGGAGCTCTTCGGCCACTGGTGGTTCGAAGGGATTAAGTGGCTCGGAAGGGTTCTGGAGCTGATGTCTCTAAGGGGGATAGAGACAACAACCCTCTCAAGGTTTCTCGAGGGTTACTCCGGAGAGAGGCACGAGATAGAGCTTCCCGAAGGTTCCTGGGGGGCAAACTCAGACCACTCGACCTGGTGGAACGAGGAAACGGAGTGGATGTGGGGGCACGTTTACCGCGCCGAGGACAGGATGGTCGCTATAGCGAGCCGCTACTACGGCCGGGATGCACTAGCGGACAGAGCCATTGAACAGCTCGCGAGGGAGCTTCTGATACTGGAGGCGAGCGACTGGGGGTTCCTCATAACGACGGGCCAGGCTAAGGAGTACGGGAAGAGGAGGATTTTAGTCCACAGCAGGGACTTCCACAGGCTGGCAAACGAGCTGGTGAAGTACATCAAAACCGGTGAGTTCAACATCGAGTTGCTCGGAGAGCTGGAGGATAGGGACAATGTGTTTAGACCGGTTATCGCGGCCTACTACGTGAGCGAAAACCCGCCCGAGCTTGAGGAGTACGTCGAACCGCCAGAGGTGCCGTCCGAGAAGCCCAGCGGGGAAGAGGGGGAATTGGAGAGGCCCAGGGAGGAGATGCCCGAGAGGGCCTACGCCACCGAGATTGTCAAGGAAGTTGCTATCAAGGGTGAGCCGGGGCCGATGAGAACTTCGAGGGGAGCAGGAAGACCCGGGAGAAAGCCCAGAATTGGGGGGACTCCTGAGAAAAGCAGGAATGAGAAACCGATAAAATCCGGAAAGACAACGGGGGCCAGAGCCGGAAGCGACCTCCTGGCCATAAAGGGCATCGGGCCGAAGACCCTCGCGAGGCTGAGGAGGGCGGGGGTTTACACCGTCACCGACCTGAAGAACGCGGACCTTGAAGAGCTTGCCAGAAGAACCCGCATCTCTCTGAAGAGGCTGAGGAAGTTCGTTGAGCAGATTCAGTGAGCGTTCCGCGTTTTTATTTAATTTTCGAAACCCTTTTCTTAACTTTGACCAATATTACGCCGTGATGTCCATGAAGAAGATCGAGGCGATTATTAGGGGGAATGACTTCGACCGCGTTAAGAACGCGTTGAAGCAGATAGGGATAATCCCGCTGACTGCCTATCCCGTCCAGGGCCGCGGTGTTCAGGGAGGTGTGCCTCCCTACGACCTGCTGCCAAAGATGAAGCTTGAGATAGTCGTCAAGGACAAGGACGTGGAAAAGGTCGTGGATACCATAGTAAAGAACGCCCGCAGCGGGACGCCGGGTGACGGGAAGATTTTCATAATTCCCGTTGAGGATGCTGTGCGGATAAGAACGGGGGAAAGGGGGAACGAAGCCCTCTACTGAGGGCTTTCTTTTTTCACAGGAACGCGTGCCTGTGCTTGTAGAGCAGGTACAATCCCCTGATGATGAGGTACAGCTCGACCACGCTCAGTACGACCATGAACCCAAGGTACCCCTGGACGAAGGATATGCTTTTGCCCATCTCTCTGGCTATCTGTTCTATGACCGCGGGATCGTTTAGGGCCCTGATTCCGTAACTCGCCCCCATAACACCCTGTATTATGGGGACGGGAGCGGCTGAAAACGCCAGCAGAAGTCCCATGTAACCCCTTCTCTGGAGGGAGAGCATGGACAGGATTATGGGTATTGCGAGGATAAGGGCCGTAATGGCCATTACCGTGCTCATGTAAACACCAACAAGCACAAAAAACGCGGTCATGCCGAACAGGTACGTGCGGTAGGCCTTCTTCAGGGATTTCAGCATGTCCGGGTCAAAGTCGTATATCCCCGACTTGGAATAGAGGTTCATCTTCTTGACGAGGTTCATGTAGGCCTTTTTCCCTATCTTCTCTATACCCTTGTCGCTGGTGCTGTTCTTCAGCTCTTTGGCCCTCTTGTAGAAGAACTCGGCAAGCTGGACGTTGTCGTTTTTGACGTTTTCTGACAGCTCCTTGAAGTTTTTGGCCGCCTCCATAAGGAGCCTCTTCACCTTCTCCTTTTCCTTGTCACTGAGGACTGTGAGGTCCTCAACGCGTGGCACTGTAGTTTCCACAACCTCTGCGGTATCCAGAAGAATTCCTGGGCTCTTCACGGGGACACCTCCAAAAAAGATTGAGTGGTGGGGGTATTTAAACCCCTTCCTTCTCAGCCTTCAGGAGCTTTCCGATGCTCCAGAACATCATGGCAAATATCACAAGCCATGCCAGTAGCATGTAGATTGCCCAGCTTCCCATCTTCACCACCTCATGCCCTTATGATGATTTCGTTCTTCTCTAGCTCTTCCTTGTACTTCTTCTTGATCGAGTAGTAGCTCTCCACTGCACCCACGAGCATGAAGAACACTATTGCGAGCTTTGCCGGGGTTCCGAGGGCGGTTGTTGCGAAGGCCTTTGCCATGCCGACGAGCGGTATGAGCAGGAGTATTGGGGCTATGTACATTGTTATTGGCTTGTACCATCCGGGAACCGTCATGTAGGCACCCTTGTGGAGTTCGTCCCAGAAGTTGTCCGGCTTGAACAGGTACACTGCAACTATTATGTCGAAGAGTGCCAGCAGTGTCAGCTGGAAGCTGACCCACGAATCAACCTGGTCAAGGTATCCGCTGATGTATATGACGGGCAGTCCTGCAAGGAGGTATATCAGGAACACTACCCAGGTGCCGACTTTCCTGTTTATGCCGAGATCCTCCTCAAGGAGCGCGGTGAGGTAGTTGTACATGGCTATGGCGGAGGTGAATCCTGCAAACCAGAGCAGCAGGAACCAGAGTGCTCCGAAGAACTTTCCTGCGCTTCCCATGCTCACGAACGCATTGGGCAGGCTGGTGTAGGAGAACCCGAGTCCGAAGTTCTGAGATATGTACGAAAGCACAGCGTCGCGTCCCTGCCCGAGAACGTCCTGCGGCACGATCCTGGGGGCGTAGGCGACGGCGAGGGGAACGGCGATTGAACCTCCAAGGACCACTTCTGCAAACTCGTTGAGGGAGACTGTTGCTATGCCCGAGAGGGCGACGTCGTCATCGGGGCCGAGGTAGCTCGCGTAGTTCTGGATGATACCCATACCAAGGGACAGGGTGAAGAATATCTGTCCCGTGGCGGCGAGCATGACCGCCGCAAAGTGCTCCTTAAGGTACGTCCAGTTGGGGCTCCATATGAACTCAAATCCCTGGATTGTGCTCCAGTTGGGGTCTATTGGGGTTCTGTTAATGAATATGTAAAGAACCATGATTATTGCGAAGACGTAGAGCAGCGGCATCATTATCTTGACCCATCTCTCGATACCCTTGCTTACACCCTGGCCAACCGCTATTGCCAGCAGGATGACAGTTATGCCCCAGAAGAGCATAACCTGGGCGTGGTTGTTCAGGTAGTTCCCGAAGAACTCACCGGTGTTCTGGCCGAAGTAGGCCCCGGTTATGCTGAACCAGGAGTACGCGGCGGACCAGCCTATGAGGTGCAGGTAGTAGCTGTTGAGGAGCACCGTCAGGGAAAACGCCAGCATACCGCTTATGACGCCCATCCACAGGGCGCTCCTGGGTTTCAGGCTCTCTCTGGCCATCAGGTAGTAGGTGGGACCGAGGGTACCGTGGCCATATTTGCCACCGTAGCGACCCGCAACCCATTCAATCCACATCACCGGTATGCCGAGGAAGAACAGCGCTATGAAGTACGGAACCATGAACGCTCCGCCGCCGTTGCCAGCAACCTGAGTCGGGAACCTGACGAAGTTTCCAAGTCCGACTGCGTTGCCTGCCATCGCTAAAATCAAACCAATTTTAGTTGCCCATTGATCCCTCTGTTCCACAATATTCACCCCCGTTCTTAAATGTATGGGCTCTACCGCCCCGTGTATGGCTGTGGGGCATTAGGTATAAGGAAATGCATTCTATAAAAAGCTTTCTAATAGCTTTTTTTCGACAAAAGACGATTTACTCGAACTTAAAAGTTGGGTTCCTTCTTTCTCGTCATTTTTTCAGTACGTCAGGCTAACGTAAGCGTTGTGGGAACATATTGACAATTAATAACTAGATAATAAATCATAATGACAAACAAAGGGGCGAAAAAATGAAGAAAGATTTAACTGGTGGAGGGGCAAAGTGGGAACGCCCGATGATTGCAACGAGAGTGAGCTGATGGGATGATGACCGACTTCTCGCTGAGGGCGGCACCCAGACCCTCCCTGATATTTCCGGATACAGCGGTGCATGTTTATGGACATCAATGTATTGAAAATCTTGGATGTACAACCCTGGTTTTGTCTTAAAATTTCGGCAGATTTTTTCTTTTCGCCGAAAATTTCCGTATATAACTTTTTGTTTAAAACACGGCGTTCTCCGGGCTTCTTTGGCGAAAGGTTTATATATGCAAATGCCTAAGGGTATCTCGCAAATTACCGAAACCCGAGGTGGGAAAAATGGTCGAGATTGACCCGTTTGAGATGGCCGTTCAGCAGCTTGAGAGGGCTGCCCAGTTTATGGACATAAGCGAAGAGGCTCTCGAGTGGCTCAAGAAGCCCATGAGGATCGTTGAGGTCAGCGTTCCGCTCGAGATGGACGACGGTTCTGTTAAGGTTTTCACCGGTTTCCGTGTTCAGCACAACTGGGCCCGCGGTCCGACCAAGGGTGGTATAAGGTGGCACCCGGCCGAGACCCTCAGCACCGTTAAGGCCCTCGCCACCTGGATGACCTGGAAGGTCGCCGTCGTTGACCTCCCCTATGGTGGAGGTAAGGGTGGTATCATCGTCAACCCGAAGGAGCTCTCCGAGAGGGAGAAGGAGAGGCTCGCCAGGAACTACATAAGGGCCATCTACGACGTCATCAGCCCGTACACCGACATTCCGGCTCCTGACGTTTACACCAACCCGCAGATCATGGCCTGGATGATGGACGAGTACGAGGCCATCAGCAGGAGGAAGGTCCCGAGCTTCGGCATCATCACCGGCAAGCCGCCCGGAGTCGGCGGTATCGTCGCCAGGATGGACGCCACCGCCAGGGGTGCCAGCTACACCGTTCGCGAGGCTGCGAAGGCCCTCGACATGGACCTCAAGGGCAAGACCATCGCCATCCAGGGTTACGGTAACGCCGGCTACTACATGGCCAAGATCATGAGCGAGGAGTACGGTATGAAGGTCGTCGCCGTCAGCGACAGCAAGGGCGGCATCTACAACCCGGACGGCCTCAACGCCGACGAGGTCCTCGAGTGGAAGAAGAAGAACGGCAGCGTTAAGGACTTCCCGGGAGCCACCAACATCACCAACGAGGAGCTTCTCGAGCTTGAGGTCGACGTCCTCGCCCCGAGCGCCATTGAGGGTGTCATCACCAAGGACAACGCCGACAATGTCAAGGCCAAGATCGTCGCCGAGCTCGCCAACGGCCCGACCACCCCGGAGGCCGACGAGATACTCTACGAGAAGGGCGTCCTCGTCATACCGGACTTCCTCTGTAACGCCGGTGGTGTTACCGTCAGCTACTTCGAGTGGGTCCAGAACATAACCGGCGACTACTGGGACACCGAGACCACCAGGGCCAAGCTCGACAAGAAGATGACCAAGGCCTTCTGGGACGTCTACAACACCCACAAGGACAAGAACATCAACATGCGTGACGCCGCCTACGTCGTTGCCGTCCAGAGGGTCTACGACGCCATGAAGTGGCGCGGATGGGTGAAGAAGTGATTTCTTCCCCTTTTTCTAATTCGTTTCTGTTCCGCTTAATTCATGTCGGCGCGTCCTGAGGGTTATATAAAAAATTAATATATTATTAAAGAATGAACGTCCCGGTCAGACCTTAGCCCAGTAGTCCTTCTCCTCGACCATGGCCTTTATCATCTCGTCTTCATCCTTGAACATCGTCCTGCGTGAGGGATTCTGCATGCCGTAGAACTCCATGAACGGGCTTGGGCGCCTTTCGAATGGGTAGTAGAGGTATATGGCCGCTAAAGTTCTGTAAGCTTCTGCCATCTCACTGATTACACCAGCCGAGACGCCTTCCGCGTAGTGATAAACCGCTATGGCCTTGCTCACATCAACGAGGTTAAAGTCCCTCTCGACGAGCTGCCTCCTCAGTATGTCCGTCGCCTGCTCTATGTCTTCCCTGTCGAGCTCCTCAACCTCCTCGCCGTCCAGCAGGTGCTTTATCCTGATGCGCTTTATTGATGGGTTGGCATTGACTTGGGCGTCGTACTCGGCAACCACCCACCAGTCGTCCAGAGCGCCGGGGTCGAGGACGGTGAAGTGCCCTGTGAGCTTGTTGTAGAAGTCTCTGACCCTGTGGTAGTACTCCTCCTCGTGGCCCGTCATTGGGTAGCTGAGATAGACGAGGGGCTTCTCGTCCTCATGGAACAGCAGGTCAAGGAAAACTTCAGGGGGATGCCTTATGCCGAACTGGAGAACGTAGCGAACCTCAAAGCCATCCTTCTTCAGCTCGTGGACGAGAGTTTTCACGTGGTTGATGGCATCCTCACGCCACATGACTAGGGTGGTCAGCCTTATGTTCTCGGGATTCTTCCCAAAGCGCTCGAACCACTCGGGGTCGTTGATTATCCTTCTCCTGACAGAGAGGACATCGTCAAGGACTATTATCACCCTGTTGGGCTGGATAAGCTTGAGGTTGCTGAGGGTGAACCCTATGACGCTCCCACTCCCCCACCGGAACAAACTGGGGGTTGAGACGAGGTGATACCTTTTATCGCTCCCGTCTATCTCCTTTCTTATCCGTTCAAAGGCCTCATCGCGTATCTCGTTCATAAGATCCTGGTGGTTTATTGCGAAGTCGAGGACGTTCTTTCGGGTTATTTTAACGCCCCTCTCCTTGCCGACTTCCCTGATGTAGTCAAAAACGTGGTAGTAGGCATAGCTCTCCCCGCCGGCGAGATTCAATGCCTCAGTTATGTATTCGTCCCTGCCGTTGAGCGGCGGCCCCGTGAGGAGTATTACCTCTTTCTTCATTATACCACCCCGCTTGATCCAGACCTCATTCTGGACGAAACCTTTAAATACTATTCCCCTAAACTGCGGGTGTAGGGTTCTTCTATTCTAAAAAAACCAAATTCCAGGGGTGTTGTAGTTGGCTGAACAGCTAAAGGGAACGACTACGGTCGGCATTGTATGTAAAGACGGCGTGGTCCTAGCGGCGGACAGGAGGGCATCGCTCGGCAACATGGTGCTTTCAAAGGAAGTTACCAAAGTGTTCCAGATAGACGACCACCTTGCCCTGGCAGGTGCAGGGAGCGTCGGCGACATACTCTCGCTAGTGAGGCTCCTGAGGGCAGAGGCCAGGCTTTACAGGGCCAAGGTTGGCAGGGAGATGAGCGTCAGGGCCTTTGCTACGCTGACTTCTAACATCCTTCACGGCAACAGGTTTATGCCCTACTTTGGGTGGTTTCTCATAGCGGGCTATGATAAGAAGCCCGGGCTGTACTCGATAGACATGTCCGGCGGTGTTACCGAGGACAGGTTCACCGCCGCAGGCTCGGGAATGGAGTTTGCCTTCGCGGTTCTTGAGGATGGGTATAGCGAAGACATAGAGCTTGAAGAGGGTGTCAGGCTTGCCCTCAGGGCGATAAAGATAGCCACGAGGCGTGATGTTTTCACTGGTGATGGAATAACCCTCGTTACCGTGACAAAAGACGGTTACAGGGAGTTGAGCAAGGAGGAGATAGAGGCTCTTCTAAAGTGAGGTGGTGACTTTGATAAGGAGAGAGACATTTGTTGATGACATTCTGCGTGATATAAAGGCAGTAATAAGCCAGATGGTTCCCAGGGAGGCCAGGATAACAGAGGTGGAGTTCGAGGGACCAGAGCTGGTGATATACGTCAAGAACCCAGAGGCAATAATGAGGGACGGTGAACTCATCAAGAACCTCGCCAAGGTTCTAAAAAAGCGCATCAGCGTCCGCCCCGACCCGGAGGTTCTTCTCCCTCCGGAGAGGGCAGAGGAGATGATTAAACAGCTCGTCCCTCCTGAGGCTGAAATAACCAACATAAGCTTTGACCCCTCCGTCGGTGAGGTTCTCATAGAGGCCAGAAAGCCGGGTCTTGTCATCGGTAAGAACGGGGAAACCCTGAGGCTCATAACCCAGAAGGTTCACTGGGCCCCTAGGGTCATAAGAACTCCTCCCCTCCAGAGCCAGACGATTTACTCGATAAGACAGATACTCCAGGCGGAAGCCAAAGACAGGAGGAAGTTCCTCAGGCAGGTCGGCAGGAACATCTACCGCAAGCCGGAACTCAAGAGCGAGTGGATAAGGATTACCGGCCTAGGGGGCTTTAGGGAAGTCGGAAGGAGCGCCCTTCTGGTTCAGACAAACGAGAGCTACGTTTTGGTGGACTTCGGCGTGAACATAGCCGCTCTGCGCGACCCCAAGAAGGCCTTCCCGCACTTTGACGCCCCCGAGTTCCGCTACGTGCTCGATGCTGGATTACTCGACGCAATCATCATAACCCACGCCCACCTTGACCACAGCGGAATGCTCCCCTACCTCTTCCGCTACAAGCTCTTTGACGGGCCGATATACACGACGCCGCCGACGAGGGATCTCATGGTGCTCCTCCAGCAGGACTTCATAGAGATCCAGCAGATGAACGGTGTTGAGCCGCTCTACAGACCAAGGGACATAAAGGAAGTCATCAAGCACACCATAACCCTCGACTACGGTGAGGTTCGCGATATAGCCCCTGATATGAGGCTCACCCTCCACAACGCGGGCCACATCCTCGGTTCGTCGATAGTCCACCTCCACATTGGAAATGGACTGCACAACATAGCCGTAACCGGAGACTTTAAGTTCATCCCGACGAGGCTCTTCGAGCCGGCTGTGAGCAGGTTCCCGAGGCTTGAAACCCTTGTCATGGAGTCCACATACGGTGCGGGCAACGACTACCAGATGCCGCGTGAGGAGGCGGAGAAGAGGCTCATAGAGGTCATCCACCAGACGATACGGAGGAAGGGTAAGGTTCTCATCCCGGCCATGGCCGTCGGCAGGGCACAGGAGATAATGATGGTTCTTGAAGAGTATGCTCGCGTTGGGGGTATAGAGGTTCCGATATACCTCGACGGAATGATATGGGAGGCCACCGCCATACACACTGCCTATCCGGAGTACCTCAGCAGGCACCTCCGCGAGCAGATATTCCACGAGGGCTACAACCCGTTCCTCAACCCGATATTCAAACCGGTCGCCAACAGCAGGGAGAGGCAGGACATCATAGACTCCGGCGAACCTGCGATAATCATAGCGACCTCGGGCATGCTTGTCGGCGGACCGAGCGTCGAGTACTTCAAGCAGCTCGCCCCCGATCCAAAGAACAGCATAATATTCGTCAGCTACCAGGCAGAGGGAACCCTCGGAAGGCAGGTGCAGAGGGGCCTGCGCGAGATACCGCTGGTTGGAGAGGGCGGAAAGACCGAGGTCGTCAAGGTCAACATGGATGTTCACACCATAGACGGCTTCTCCGGCCACGCGGACAGGAGGGAGCTCATCAGCTACATAGCCAGGCTGAGGCCGAGGCCTGAGAGGGTGATAACCGTCCACGGGGAGCCCCACAAGTGCCTTGATCTGAGCACCAGCATCCACAAGAAGTTCGGCATCTCAACGCGCGCCCCGAACAACCTCGACGCCATAAGGCTCAAGTGAACCCTGGAGTGATGGGAATGGAGGTTCGCTGCCCCTCCTGTGGCAGGCTCTACTCCTCCTTTATTCCCCCCAGGTGCTCCTGCGGGGAGCCGCTTAGGATAACCTACGATTACGACTCCGTTGAAGTTTCAGCGTGGGAGAAAAGAAAACCCGGCGTTTGGAGGTATAGGGAGCTCCTCCCGAACGTCCCCGAGGTAACAACCCTCCACGAGGGGGGGACGCCCCTTCTCAGGGCCAAGCTCGGTGAAGAGCTCGGTCTCAAAGTCTTCATCAAGGACGAGACGAGGAATCCGACGGGCTCATTCAGGGACAGGCTCATCACTGTGGCGGTCTCCTACGGACTTCCTTACGCTCAAAACGGTTTTGTGGTTGCGAGCAACGGCAATGCGGCAGCTTCCCTCGCCGCTTATGCTGCCAGAGCCGGGAGGAAGGCCTACACGGTAGTACCGAAGATGATAGAGTCCGGGAAGCTCAACCAGGTAGTCGCCTTCGGGGCCAAGGTTCTACGCTACGGCGAGAGCGTCGACGAAGGGATAAGCTATGCCGAGGGCCTCGCCGAGGGGAGGGGGCTGTACAACGTCACCCCGGAGAGCAACCTGATAGGTCTTGAGGGACAGAAGACGCTCGCCTTCGAGCTCTGGGAGGAGCTGAAGCCGACCCACGTCGTGGTTCCCACGGGGAGTGGAAGCAACCTGTACAGCATCTACAAGGGCTTTACTGAGCTCAGGGAGCTCGGGCTCTTGGAGGAGATGCCAAAGCTCATCGCCGTTCAGGCTGAGAAGTGCTCCCCGATAGCGAGCGAGGTTCTCGGGACAGAACCGAAGGCCGAGCCCACGAAGGCCCTGGCCCTCTACGTTAAGAACCCTGTCATGAAGGAGCTTGCCCTTGAGGCGATACACGAGAGCGGCGGGACTGCAGTCCTTGTCGGTGAGGACGAGCTCGACCTCGGTGAGAAGCTTCTTGCCAGGGAGGGCATATTCGCGGAGTATGCTTCGGCGGTGATAGTTCCGGCCCTGCTCAAGCTGGCCGAGGAAGGCTACTTCGAGAAGGACGACAGGATAGCCCTAATCGTAACTAGCTCTGGCCTCAAGGGGCACTACGCCGAGACCAGGGAGAAGTTTGCCATCGGGGGGACGAAGCTGGAAATACTCCGCCTCTTGGGCGAGAGAACCATGTACGGCTACGAGGTGTGGGAGTCTCTCAGGAAGCCGCTTAAGTATCAGGCGGTGTATCAGCATCTCCGCGAGCTTGAGAGCCTCGGCCTGATACGGGAGGCGTACAGGCGGGGAAGGAGGGTTTACTACACCCTGACAGAGAAGGGCAGGAGGTTCCTTGAGACGCTCTCGGAATGATGGGACGGAAAAGATTTTAAAAGCTCCTTTAAAAGCTAACCGTAGGTGAAGAACGTGAAGCTTGCTATCGAGCATAAGTTTTCGCTCTCAGTATACATGTGGGGACTAATCACCGGGCTCATCAGCGGTGCGGCTGCGGCTAGGTTTCAGTACGGCTGGGTGGTAGGCTTGGCCCTATTTCTTGTTGTGGACAAGGTGGTCATGGCGATAATAAAGGAGCTTCCGCCCGACATCGAAGAGGAGCGCCTCATACTCAGAAAGGCGTTCTTCGGATGGTTCCTGTTCTGGCTGTACTTCACGATGCTGAGCTACACTGTGCTCACGAACTTCCAGCCCCAGTTCTACTCGAACCAGAGCCTCCTTTATCAGCTTACCCACAACGGCACGGTGGCGGGGTGAGCCTATGGAGGAGCTAAAAAAGGCAGTTGCACGTGAGGCCCTCAAGTTCATAGAGGACGACATGGTCGTCGGCCTCGGCACAGGCTCCACCACTGCCTACTTTATTGAGTACCTGGGCAAGCTCATCATGGAGGGGGAGCTTGAGGACGTCTACGGCATCCCCACCTCGTACCAGGCGAGGCTTCTTGCCCTTGAGAACGGTGTCCCCGTCCTCGGCCTGGATGAGGTTGACGCAATAGACGTAGCCGTTGATGGGGCCGACGAGGTTGACCCCCACCTCAACCTCATAAAGGGCCGCGGCGCTGCCCTCACGATGGAGAAGATAATAGAGTACCGCGCCGGCACCTTCCTCGTCCTCGTGGACGAGAGCAAGCTTGTCGAAAGGCTGGGTCAGAGAGTGCCCGTCCCGATCGAGGTCATCCCGGCCGCATGGCGTGCCATAGCCGAGGAGCTTGAGGTGTTCAACGCGACGGCGGAGCTGAGAATGGCCAGCAGGAAGGATGGACCAGTCGTCACGGACAATGGGAACTTCATTCTGGACGCACGTTTTTACAGGATAGACGACCCCCTCGACCTTGAGATAGAGCTGAACAACATCCCGGGTGTCGTTGAGAACGGCATTTTCGCCGACATAGCCGACATCGTGCTCGTGGGAACTAGAGAAGGCGTCAAAAGGATGGAGCGCTAATCCCCGTTCGCTGTTCCTGTTCTTTTTGGGACTTTCTGAGTTAAATTTATAAGCGAGTTTGGGGTCATTATTCTCGAACCCTCGCGAGCGGGGGTTGCCGAGCCTGGTCAAAGGCGGTGGACTCAAGATCCACTCCCGCAGGGGTTCCGGGGTTCAAATCCCCGCCCCCGCACCATCATGCAATTTTCAGGGCAACATTTGGGCAGTTCCGTTCTGTGGTTCGTCGGAGGTGCTTTTTCTTGTGATTATTTAGCTATTATCACTGGTCTGGCCGGTGCCATCTGGGAATCCCCGTTCATTGCCAGGGACATCCCCGAAAGGTTTATTAGGAAAGAGCCCGCCCGATGTCCGGAGTTATGCAAAGGTTTATAAAACGTCTCCGGGAACACTCTCCAGTCGAGAAAATCGTTGATAATTAGGGGTGATGCTCATGGGAAGGACTACCAAGGTCGGTTCCGCTGGAAGGTTCGGTCCCAGGTACGGTCTCAAGATAAGGAGAAGGGTCGCGGCCGTTGAGGCCAAGATGAAGCAGAAGCACGTCTGCCCGGTATGTGGAAGGAAGGCGGTCCGGAGGATAAGTACCGGTATATGGCAGTGCCAGAAGTGCGGCGCCACATTCGCCGGCGGTGCCTACCTGCCGACCACTCCGGCAGGAAAAGTTGCCAAGCGCGTCACGGCCTCTAAGGCCTGATCCCTTCCTTCTATTCGGGTGATAGCTATGGTGATGGCCGTTTACCGCTGTGCGAAATGCGGAAAGGAGGTCGAGCTCGACCTCGAGAACACCAGAGAGGTTCGCTGCCCCTACTGCGGCAGCAAGATACTCTACAAGCCCAGGCCGAGAGTGGCCAGGCGCGTTAAGGCGATCTGATTCTTTCGTTTCGAAAGCCTTTTATCGTCCAAAGCGGGTTTTGAGTGAGGGCTATGATGCTGATAACGACTTCCCACAGGCCGACCAGGAGGACAAGGAGCTTCGGACACGACCTGGAGAAGGTGTTCCCCAACTCCCTCTACCTGACCAGGGGGAAGAAGACCATCCAAGACCTTCTCATGGAGGCCTACGACAGGAACTACGAAAGGCTGCTCATAATCAACGTCTGGAAGGGCAACCCGCTCAAGATGACCTTCATCAAGGTTGACCCCGACGACTGGGGCTACCTCGGCTACCTTTACCTACACGGCATAAAGCTCCAGCGCGAGATAGGCTTCAGGGACATAAGGCCCATACGCGAGGAGATGCCGTTTATAGTCACCACGGCCAAGCGTGTCGGGATAGACCATGTTGCCTTTGCCCAGGCCTTCGCCGAGCTCACCGGCGGAAAGTTCGTGCCCAGACGGGAGCGCTCCCTCCTGGGGATAGCCGACAGGTACAACACCGACGTTCTCGGCGTCATCGAGAGGCACCCGCGCGGTATGGCCGTCAACTTCTACCGCCTCGATGTCACAAAGGAAAGAACGGTCGGCCCGCTTATAAGCGTCAAAATATGGATCATGGAGGACGGGAGGAGATGGGACTACAAAGAGGCCCTGGGGCTGAAGAGAAGCAGGAGTGGCCAATCGAAGGAGTGATCGAACTCGTTTTTCCCGATGAGAAAACCGCCGGGATAGTTTATGAGAGTGTCCTCTACGAGCATGAGAGCGTGCCCTATCGGAGAAGCAGGATAGACTTCCTGAAAGAGGGTAAAAAAATAACCATGCGGTTCCTGGCCAGCGACAACTCCGCTCTGAGAGGCACCCTGAACTCGTACCTTCGGTGGATTAAGGTGGCCATGGACTCTCTGGAGGTTTAGTCACTCCTCTGAGAGGCTCCTGAGCTTTTCGCGGCACGTTTCTAGCTCGTTGCGGAGCTGGAGGTTTTCTCTCTTGAGATCCTCTATGCGGTTGAGGAGGTCCTTCTCGCGGGATCTGAGGTATTCATCCAGTTTTTTAAGATCCTCTTCCCACTTGGCCAGTTCGAGCTCTTTCCTCTTGATCTCCCCCAGCTTTTCGGTGTAGTCCCTGATGAGAGCCGATAGGTACCTCTCCTGACTCGCCAGCTCAAGGAACCTCTTGGATACCTCTTTTTTCTCCTCTTCGAGACGGGAGTATTCCTCTGCAAGGCGGGATTTTTCGGTGTTTAGTGCCTGTTTTTCCTTCTCCAGCGCCTCCTCAATAAGCCCAATCCTCATTTCCTTTTCCTTCAGACCCTTTTCAAAGCTTTCCAGCTCCTCCTTCCATGCCTTTAACCTCTCTTCCCGCTTTTCAAGCTCCGCGACCCTTTCCATGAGGATCTTCTCTTTTTCCCTGAGCTCTGCCTCGGATTCCTCAACGTGCCTGATGCTCTCTGTAACCTGGACGAGAAGGGCCTCAAGGGTCTTCTCCCTTTCTTCGAGGGTTCTCTGGCGCTCTTCAAGTTCGCCCTTCAGGGCCTCAAGGCGGGCCAGCTCCTCCTCCTTTCTTGATATCTCTTCTTCCTTCGCAAGCAGCTCCCGTTCCTTTTCGAGAACCTGCCTCTCCTTTTCGTTGAGCTCCTCAATCTTCTCGGTGAGGAAGGTGAGTTTGGAACTTATTTCTTCCTCCAGAGAGGCCAGGTGTTCCTCCTTCTGAGTTAGCCTGGCCTTCAGCTCCTCGATCTCCTGTATCTGCCCTTCCAGGCTTGTCTTCCTCTCCTCCAGGGATGCGACGGTTGCCTGAAGTTCTGACACTTCCTTCTCAAGCTGTATCTTCTGCTCCCTAAGCGCCTCAATCTGGGCAATTTTCTCCTCCAGCTCCGTGCGCTTCTCCTCCAGCCTCTGCTTCTCCTCCTTCAGCATCCCTACCGACTCGCTGAGCAGGGATATCACGTCGTTCAGTCTCTCTATAGACGGCCCGAGTTCGCTGGAAATCTTTTTCAGCATTTCATGGACGTTGGAGTACATCCTTATGTCCTTTTCGAGGGAGGATATCAGCCTATTCACCGCTTCGATGGCTTCTCTCAGCTTTTCTTCGTTGCTCTTGGAGCTGTTTACAACATCGTTGACCCTTTCCAGGAATTCCCGGTACCTCTGGAGGCTTTCCCTGTGCTCCAGAAGGAGGTTCGACACTATTGCGAGCGTGAGCTCTTCTTTCGACAGCCCTTTTCCGCGCTGTACCTTGTCCATTATTTTTCTTGCGTCTGAAGAGTACTTTGTATAGCCCTCAAGCCTCTTAAAATCAACGGCTTCACTCATTTTCATCACCGGTTAAAATTTTGGGGTATGAGAGCATTCCGAGCCGGGTAAAAACTTCACCAAAGTTCTTCAGAACGGCCTCCCGGAGGAGGGCGACCTCTCCCTGAAGGGTGAGGAGCCGTTCTGTGTGTGCATCGAGTATTCTCTCCTGTTCCGTCAGAACGCTGTCAACGTACCTCTGGAGTTCCTCTATCCTCTCAACCATTTGCCCGTACCTTTCTGAGTCCGCCTCGTCGGATCGTTTTATCTCCTCCTTGAGTTCGTATGAGAGGGACCGTATGTCGGATCTTATATACGTGGCCAGTGACTTTGTCACTGACACGGCGTCCGCAAGCTTCTGTATGTTCCCCTCGATCTCCTGGAGCTTTGACATGATGGCATCAAAATTGTGGTCCATGAGCCTTTTAATGTCCTCAAGGGACTCCTTAAGAGAGCCTTCCAGGGAATCAATACGGCTCTGGAGCGAATCTCCCGAAGCCTTTAAGCTGTCCTCGACGCGGGCGACGGTGGACTCTGTACCTCTGATCCTCTCTTCGATCAGCTCTGTTCTCGTGGATATCAGCCTCTCAAGGTCTATCATCTTCGCGGCCATCTGCCTCTGTTCGGTCTGTATCTCTGCCACGAACCTTTTTGTCTCGATGAGGTGGTCAGCGAGATTGCCGAGGCTCTCCTGGAGCTTCATTACCCACAGCCCAATGTTGTGGAGTTCCTCGACTAGAAAGTCAATATCTGTCTCCTCCACGAGGAGTCACCGTTTAATCTTTGCACAGGAAGTATTAAAATGTTCTGATTAGAACACTAGTGTCATTATGTGTCTCCAGCCTTTCTCCTCATCTGGAGGCCGAGAATACGGGCGTGTCCAGCGGCCCCAAACTTTCTTAAACTCTCCCCCTTATTCTAACCTGGCATTGCGATTACGGAGGTGTTGGTCATGCAGAATGTTCCGCCGCAGGTTCAGGCGATGTTGGGACAGCTTGAGAACTACCAGGGGCAGCTCCAGCTCGTCATCCAGCAGAAGCAGAAGGTTCAGCTTGAGCTGACTGAGGCCAGAAAGGCCCTGGAGGAGCTTGAAAAGGTCGAGGATGGGACGACCATATACAAAACCGTCGGAACGCTCATCGTGAAGACCGACAAGGCCAAGGCAGTCGAGGAGCTCAAGGAGAAGGTCGAGACGCTGGAGGTTCGCCTCAGCGCCCTTGAGAGGCAGGAGAAGAAGCTCAACGAGAAGCTCAAAGAGCTCACCGCCCAGATCCAGAGCGCCCTCAGGCCGCCCACCGCGGGCTGACCTCTTCTCTTTCATTACCCGGAGGGGGCTGAAATGGACAAGGGGGGCAGTGGAAAGAGGGTCGTCCACATAGGACTGCCGGAGCTGAGTGAAGAGCAGATAATCGAGGTTGGCGAGCTCGCCCAGGAGACGATAATAGAGCACGTCTTTGATGCCCTCAACAGGAGCGACGTCAAGGACATAGAGGTTACCATGAGGATAAACCGCGGGGAGACCCTCGACCTTGAAATCGAGGTCTACCTTGAGGTTCCGATCTTCGTGAAGGTTGATGTCGAGAAGCTCATCGACGAGGCAGTTGAGAAGGCCTACGAGGCAGTCGAGAGAAAGCTGAGGGAGATAGCCAATGAGGGGAAAGCTCAAGCTTAAGCGCTTCCTTCAGGGATCAAAGGGCAAGTCCTTTCTCCTCCTCTGCCACCACAATGCAGACCCGGATTCCCTCGGCTCGGCGATAGCCTTCGCGCTCTACCTCAAATCACTCGGTGTTGGGGACGTCAGAATAGGCGTCGCCCAGAGCGTTTCTTCCTACGCCAAGAGGCTGTTAACGCTCTCTCCGGTTCCCGTTGAAAAGGATCCAGCCGTTAAAGAGGACGTCGTGGTGATTTTTGACACATCCTCTCTTGAACAGCTGGAACCGATTGAAATTCCCAAAGGAAAGTCCGTGGTCGTCATTGACCACCATGTCGAGAAGGACAACGCGATAAAGGCGGACATAGCCGTTGTTGATTCCTCGAGAACATCCACAGCTGAAATTGTGTGGGAGCTGTTCAAGTACCTCAGTTTCTACGATGAAACTGCTGTTAAGGCCCTCTTAGCTGGAATAGTTACTGATACAGCGAACTTCCGCTTCGCCAATGCAAAGACGTTTAAGGCAGTCTCCGAGATGCTCGAACTGTTCCCGCTCCAGATGGGTGAGATTTTCCAGCTCGTCGCCCCGGTCAGCGACGAGAACATAGACCAGGCGAAGAGGATGGCCATTCTGAAGGCCTGCCAGAGGCTGGAGATTAGAAAGTTCAGGAAGTACATCATAGCGGTCTCGAAGGTTTCGGCCTACGAATCCCTGGCCTGCAAGACGTTCCTCAACCTCGGGGCTGACATAGCCATAGTCGGAAGCGAGAAGAAGGGAGTGCGGATTTCGGCGAGGGCCAAGGAGAGCCTCGTTAAGAAGGGCCTCCACCTAGGGAAGATAATGGAGAAGGCCGGGCCGGTTATAGAGGGCTCGGGCGGCGGCCACGCCGGTGCCGCTGGCGCAAACGGGAAAAAGAACCTTGACGAGGCTATAAAGCTAATCCTGAAGGAGATTGAGAGGTTTTTGAGGGAGGTTGATTGAGATGGCAAAGTGCCCGCTCTGCGGCAGCGCCCTCGACTGGGCGGAGTTAATCGAGCAGATGCTCGCCCTCAATAACGCGGAGGATATAATGAAAGACCGCGAAAGGTTCATGGAAACTTTTGAAGGCTTCGTTTTCAAGTGTCCCCACTGCGGTGAGGAGTTCTATGGAAGGAACCTTCCTGTGAAAGAGGCCGAGAAGGTCTTCGACCTTCTCAACGAATTCAAGGGGTCCATAGACTGGGAGAACCGGAAGGTTCGCCTCAGACTCAACAGCCTTTTGGCACTCGACACGATGCTCGAGCAGTGGGATAAAAAGGTCAAGGGTTAGCGATAGCCTTTTTTACTTTCCCAACCTATTCTTAGCGGTTGGTGGTTCTCGTGGAGGCCGTAGAGCTTTACCTATCAAAGGGGGACTATAAAAACGCCTTGAATAACGCCCTGGGAATAGGTGATCCAATAAAGCGGCTTCTGGCACTGACGGAAGTCCTAACGGCCTTCCCGAGGGACGAAGTTCTGAGCCACATGCTTGAGGCACTAGAATCCGTGAGCGGAACCCCGGAGAAAGCTCTGGCATATTCAATCCTGGGAAGGGCGCTCTACACCCTAGACAGGGACGGTGATGCCGAGGCTTACTTCGAGAACGCCCTGACCCTCGCGGAGAACATAGACTCCCCAAGAATACGCGGTGAGGTCCTCGCAGGAATAGCGAGAAACCTCGTTCTCTCTGATAGATACAGAGACGCCCTTGAGCTGTTCCGTGAGGCCGTTGAACTGCTTCAGGCCTCCCGGGGACTGTCATCAGCTGCAACCTCATCCCTGATAAAAGTGGCCCGTCTGATAGAGAGAAGCGCCGACTATATACCCAACGAGACTGCACTGGAGTTCTACGAGCTGGCAAGGGATGTCTACTCCTCAATATTCTTCAAACTCCAGGCGAAGTACCTTGAGAGGAGGATGGAGCTGATAAGGGACGTCCTCAAGAGGGGAAAGGTTGCCGTTGAGGAGCTCCTTGAAAAAGGGGAAGTCGAACTGGCCATCGAGACCATGCGCTTCCTCCCGCTGGAGGGCAGGGCGATAACAATGCTTGAACTCGCCTACTGGCTCTTCCTCCACGAACAGCCAAGGCTTGGAAGGAGGGTCTTCGATGATGCACTTGAAATAGTCTTCGTGGGCAAGTTCCGGCCCACTGACAACGAGCTAAGCAGGATAGCTAGGCGCTTCCTGCGCATAGGCTTCCTTGAAGAGCCGCTCATCCTTGCGGGGGTCATCAGGGACAAGAGGCTCTCCTCCGAGCTCCTCGGGGAGGTCGCCTTAGCATACGCCCGCTGGGGCGATAAAGCCAAAGCCCGCTCAATAGCTGAGGGGATACAGGACGAAAGCATTAAGAACCGCGTTTTGGAGGCACTGGAGGGTGAGAGGTATGTGGGACACGAGCAAGGATTACCGCTTACTGGTGGCGGAGAAGAGCGTGGAGCTGTTCCTGAAGACGGTGGAGCACGCGAAGTTCAAGGGGAAGTGGAACAAGAAGGGAGCGCAGCAGTTAGCGAAGGAGATGATTCCGGAGATACAGGCGATGAGGTACACCTACGTCGACCCGAAGGAACTGATTGAGACACCGCAGATGAAGGCACTAAAGGAGAAGGCCAGCGGTATAATCGAGGCCCTTGGTGGCGAGGACTGGCACCACAAGTTCCTCAGCCTAGCAGACAAGAGCGAGCGCGAAAAGGTCGAGGAGGCAGTCGCCAAAGTCCGCTTCTTCCTGAACACGATACTTGGACTCGACAGAAGGCTCGCCCTTGGGAAGATAAACGACCCGGTCATCGCGGTGGATATCAAGGTCGGGGAAGTGATGAGCGTCGGCAAGCACCCGAACGCCGACAGGCTACTCGTCACGAACGTGAACATCGGCGACAGAGCGATAACGGTTGTCACCAACGACCTGGCGGTAAAGGAGGGCAACCGCGTCGCCGTTGCTCTGCTCCCGCCGGCTAACTTCAGGGGAATAGTCAGCGAGGGCATGTTCCTCGGTGCTGGAGAAGGCGTCCTCAAGGACGTGAAGGGAGAAATAGGCGGCCTGCCTAAGGGGATTCCGCTTGAGGCCTTCAACGAGACGAGGAACCTCGTGGAGGCGTTTTTGAAGGGGTAATTTTTTGCATTTTTGTTCCGATGTATTCACTAATTCACTAGATTACTCTTCTTTCTTTTAGCCCATCTCCATCGTAAAACCCAACTCCGAATAAATTTGTACTCGAAAAAAAAGGAAGAAGTCTTACTAATAGTAAAAGGAAAAATTTATATATGCTAACGTTCATAAGTGTTATGAAAACTCTCAGGAGGTGAACTGCTTGAGATGGAAGCTCTTGATAGCAGTCCTCTTGGGGCTGCTGATGGTCGGAACTACAACTGGGGTGGCATTAGCTTCTGGGGATTGGAGTGAACTTGGAGAGGGGTATTCAAAGGGGTATTATGAAACTCCCCTTGGAGGAGGGACTGTACACAACAGTGCAGCAGTTGAGAAGTACAACTACTACTGGTGGGATGGTTATGGATATTTGTACGAACTCAAAGAATCTGCTGCCGGTGCTGCAAGAGAATGCGATATCTCCTGTGGACCTGGGATGATAGTAAAGCAAGGAGTAGATCTCATAAAAGACGGAGGAAGTTTTTCTTTCATGACAAATCCATCTGATGGACGTGTGGCTGCAGCATTTCCAGACTCAGGAACTGCTGGTTTATTTGAAGATATTGCACAGGATATAGCAGGAATTGTGGTTAGTAATATGCCCTATGGGGTAGGTTATGCATGCACAGCGGCAGAATTCGCTTATAACCTCAAAAAAGGATATGACACACTCAATAATCCTGGGGACGTATACTTCAGGTGGACGACATATGGAAGTGATGTTGGGCACTTCACACGCTGGTTTGTAGAAATTGATCCGGGCAGCTATGCGGATTTTACAGTTAAGTCAAAAATATACTGGGATCCAGTAGATGCTGCTGTCGTTTCTGGTAGTTTTGAGATCAGAGCACCTTCTTACACCCCAACTATGATGTTGAAAAAAACCAGCACAGCAACTAAAATTATCCAGGGAATAAAGTACAGAGTTATAGGAATTTCCAAATACACAATAAATATTAATGGGAAGATTTACACAATGTATGCCATAGATCCAAAGCATGTCCAAAAATACAAGCGACAATTCAATATTCCGGACATAGTAATTCAAAGGGCTGCAAAAAAAGGAAGCCCGATATACGTTCTGGAAAATCCTCAGGTTAAAGTTTTAAAGATCATGTCCTATGTCGAAAAAGAGGGGGTCACTAAATGAGAAAGAATCATAAAGCTGCCTTCATGCTTCTTTTATCTTTTCTGTTAGTATTAGGAATACTAACATGGGCCAAAGGATATGTTGATAAAAGCCCCTCTCCCGATTCTCCGACACTGGCTCCAGATACAGCTCTAAACATGCTCTACGACGCAAACTTGAGCAACTTCTCACTTAAGCCCCACTACACATACTGGATCGATGGTAAAACCTGCAGGAAACTCTCACCTCAATGCCGAATACTGCGTATGGAATCCATAGTTGAAGTGGGAAACAGAACGTATCTGGCCCTCTTTGATTTCCAAAACAAGACTTTGAATCTGGTCCCGACCAACGAAACCGAAGTGAAGGAATACCTCACATTCTTCAGCGAGCACGGTGGGCGAGTCTTTGCCTGCAACTCGACGGTAACGGTGAGGTACAACAACACCACGGTCAAGAGGACGAATGGCACCTGCATAATCCCCGCAGTGGTTTGGGTGGAAGAAAAATAAGGGGAGCTCGGATAATTGAAATCTTGAACGCCCCGAGAAAGGGCCGACCTCATTGTCGGGGTTTTACGTCCTATTCCTCATTCATTTAGCATTTACTTCACCTTCGTGAGTGCGGCTATGATAGACACCTTCGGAATCGATAAACGCCTGCTGACACCTCTGGTTCTGCTGCCAATCATTCTTTTTGCCTCACTGACAGCACGTTGATGGCCTCGTTCCGCTCCTGCATAAGGGGGTGAAGGGAAATAAAAAGGCCCGTTATCGCACTCTTCACTGCATATACAATCCTTGATTTGATTATCCTCGGAATCTTCAGCAGTCTCAGGGCCTGAAGGCCATTCTCTTCCTCACTACTTCCAGCGCTCTCTCCGCGTCCTCCCTGAACTCCGGGAGGCCCAGTTCCTCCATCGTCTCCGGCAGTGGGACGCCGAGTTCTTCATCCCAGCCTCTGAGCCTGTAGAACTCCTTACGAGCTTCAAGGAAGTCGTTGTAGTCTATGAAAGCGGCGTTGCCCTCAGCCGGACCATCTGGTTCAGGCTCCCACCAGCGGGGAGGAATCGTGTCGTCAAGAGGTGGTGTAACCCAGTCAAGGGCATCATGGATTCTGGCGATGTTCTCAACGGTCCATGCTCTCCTTCTTAGCTCCTCGACCGTCCACTCCTCGCCGGTGACAATGCTGTAAAGCCTCGCCAGGTCCTCCATCCTGTATGGCACGAACTTGCAGGTTCCGAGCATGTCGGTGATGTAGCTCTCGTCCCTGCCCTCTATCATCGATGGCACGAGCTCCTTCGCCGGCCCCTGGTTCGGGAGCTGGTGCGGCCTCGGCCAGCCGCGGAGGTGGGAAGCACCAACGTCGGCCGTTGCATAGCTCAAAGCGTAGGTTCTCCTTCCCCTTGAATCCTAGGCGGGGCTCTCCATGCCCTTGACGTGAACCGCTAGCTCACAGCCCCTACCCAAGCGCTCGCAGGCCCTCTTCACGCCGTCCGCCAGAACCGCGCCGATGCCCTTCCTCTCCGCCATCAGCTTGATGAGCCTCTCCTCAGCCTCCTCATCGCCGAAGCCCTTCACAGGGAAGCCTATCTCCTCTTCACTGATTAGCCCTTTCTCAACCATCTCGAAGAGCCAGGCTATCGTGTTGCCGGTCGCTATGCTGTCGGGGCCGAGGTGAGTGACTAGCCAGTTGAAGTAAGCGACAGCCGGAAAGTTAAAAACCCCGGTTGCCACTCCAAGCATGGCTATGCTCTCGTATTCGGGCTTAACGCGAACCTTCCGGCCTTTGTACTTGACCTCCACATAACGGGCGCACTTTATCGGGCAACTTTTTCCGTGGACGAACCACTCGGGCTCTATCTCGTATTTCTTGACCTCGTCGCTGCCGAGCTTGCTTGCCAGCTCGTCCGGAATGTAGGGCCTTGAGAAGTTGTATGCCGGACTCATGCCAAGGCTCGCGGAACTTCTCAAAGCGTCGCTCGTCCCGTAGTTCCTCGTGTGCTCGTACTTCGGGTTGGTGACGAACTCCTCGTAGAACTCCTGTCACAGCCTCTGGAACTCCTCGGGATTGGCCATCTTCGGCTTCTCGCCGGGCTCGACAACTACAGCCTTTACCATCTTGCTCCCGAGAACCGCTCCGAGGCCACCTCTACCGCTCGCCCGCTCGGTGTCGTAGATTATGTTCGCTATCCTGCTGAGCCTCTCTCCGGCAGGGCCTATCAAGGCCATGCTCGCCTTCGGGTGCTCCTTCCAGAGCTCCCTGGCAACCTCGTAGTTGCTCTTCCCCCAGAGGTGCCCAGCGGGAAGAATCTCGACCTCGCCATCGTGGACGTGGAGGTAAACGGGCTCCTCGCTTTTCCCCTCGATTATGAGGGCATCGAAGTGACCCTTGAGCTTTGGACCGAAGGCGTCTCCACCACTGGAGTGGCTTATCAAGCGCGTCTCGGGACTCTTGCTCACCGCTATCACCTTGCTCGAACCAGGGATTATGCCTGTTAACCCACCGGGAACAAAGACGAGCTTGTTGGCCTCGCTCAACGGGTCCGTTCCCGGCGGAACTTCTCTGTAGATGGTGTAGTACCCCAGCCTCTTTCCGCCTATGAACTTCCTTATAACTTCGTCTGGCAACTCCTCGTAGGTTACCTTTCCCCTGCTCAAGTTCACGCGCGCGATTCTGTTGTGGTAGCCGTACATATCAATCCACCTCGAAGCACTAAAAGCTCTATATTAACGGTAGGTCAATAGCAGTGCTTATATGAGTTATGCTTAGCCTCGTTTAGGAGTTATGTTATTTGAACTAGCTTTTTGTTTTTAATGTCCACTGTGAAGATCTTAACTCGATTCCTGTATTTTGGCTCAGCTGAAGTCCATTTTATAAATGCTTGTACATCGTTTTTAAATAGCAGATACGACGAAGGTGGAAGGACTATCCACAATTCGGATTTAGTATTCAATCTGGTCTCCACGTCTTTTCTTAGCTTCAGTAAAGGGATGGTTTCTCCATAGAAAGTTTCAACTTCAATGGCAGTATCCCGGGTTTTAATATACACATCAATTCGTATGTCTCCCTCTGGATACTCTGTTTCTATGTCCTCTGGATTAACCCCATAATCCTCTACCAATCTTTCAAACACAAAAGCCTTTAAGGCATAGTGGATCAAGCTTTCTCCAGCGTTGCCCTCAATGTAGAGAGCCGAGGGTACTGTTTTGCCTCGTATGTTGATAGTCTTTACGTAGCCTTCCATGAATTCATGATATTGACCCTCAAAGTATGAGACGAGATAATCAAATCCTTCATTTTCAAGAGAAAGCTCCTCGTAAAATCCCCAGAAGTGCTCTATAAGCCTTTCAAAATCTTCTGGCGATTTCAGGCCGAGTTCTATCCATCTAGGAACTAGAGACAATTTGGTATTGCCATTCAAGTTTGAAGTAGCCTTTCTCGAAACAAATATTTTTGTCCTTACCCACTCCAAGAAATCATCATTCCCGTAGAACACAAGAAAGCCAAAACCCTGAGAGAAAAGTTCCCTGACCTTTTCGATGATTATTAGTTGATAATCTTTCAATTTTTCTTCTGGTTTTGTCCGTCCTTCCCATTCAAGAACGAAGATTGAATTTCCGGCTTTGATAGACCTCAACCGCTCAGGGTCTCCGGGCAACAGGACGTGGTATGCAACGGGCAAACCTCCAGCCCTAATTCTGTACACTTCTCTGAGAAGACGTTTTAGGAACTCTATATACCCAAATCTCTTTGATTCAGGTTTCTTGGCTAGAATTATTACTGGGCCCTCTTTGAAAAATGGTGCACTGGTACCAAAAGCCCTTAAAATCATGTCTTCTACGGGAAGTTCAATCTCCGGGACCCCTTTAGGAGATTTGGTAGCTATCAGTAACTTGACTTCTGTCGTTACTGAGAACCCAATGTCTCCTGAGGGTTTTAAAAATATTGGGCTGAATACCGGGAAAGAGAGCGGGTTCAGTTCTCTCCCAGAAGGAGTCCTAACATTATCAGTTACACTAAAGGAAACAGAGCTGGGTTTCTCAAAATGAACTTCCATGTTCTTCCTGAGTATCATATCAATCAGATGCACAACATATGGGCGGAACACCTTGATTTCAAGGGACCTGCTTTTGATTTGTCCGGATTCGAGAAACACAAACTCACCAATCAGATTAACTTTGGATATGTCGAAAGGCTCCGGTGGAGATATGGCTTCCTCGATGTGAGAAGCTACAGTGTTGGGTCTCAGAAACACTGGCGGAATATATGGGACCTGGATTGCTCTCTTCTTTTTAATTCTTGGCCTTTCTATGTTCTCAGTTTCGGACACTATCACATCTGGCTCGATATATGTAACAATGATTTCATCATCCACCCATCGAATTTGTTTCCTTTTATCGACTTTTGTTTTCAACGCTGATTCTCTCATTTTTTATCCCATCCCATGATCACCCGGCACTTAACTTCTTTCTCAGATGCCCTATCCAGAGTGGCAAACCCACAGAACGAGAGAGGAGCTATGAATGCTATGAACTCCGTATAGCTGAGTTCTTTTTGCCAGCCAGATTTGGGTCTTAAGTACCCTCCGCTAATTTGTGTATCTATCTCGTACACCCTAAACGGCTGTTGGACAACAAGCGAGTTGAACCGGTTCCCGTAGGAATATCCGATTGAGGTAAGCGCCCCGTATACGTCCTTTAGTTCATCCAGAGGGATCGTGTTCTTTAGTCTCTCGGAATACACCACAAGGTATTTCTCGAACTCATCTTCGATCCGGAAGAAATTCTCCATGCCCCTAATCTGGAAGAGTTGGTAACAGTCAAAGATAACTTCGTAAATTCTGTGTCCCACGGTTCTTGGTTCTAACCCAACTACCGTTCTCTTCTTCTTTTCTTGCTCCAAGGGAAGGTCAGGTGAAACGATGTCCCTGAGAGAAATGCCGTACTTAGATAAAAGCTCTTGAACTTCGTCAGTGAAAAGTCTTGTATAAATTCCCTCCAGATAAAAACGAGGCGTCGAGCGAATGGAGATTATAAACATTGAGAGGGGGTTGTGGAGGGGCAACAGCTGCTTTGCCACTGAAAGGAGTTCCGCAACCGCTTTGACTCCTGCCACTGGTGATGAGAATGAAACCTCGCTTGTCTTTGGAGGTTCCCTTTCGAGGGCATCAAAGATACCCATGAGCTTCTTTTTCATTGAAGCGATGAGTTTAGTGAATTCCGTTCCCCTCAGCTTTGGAGTGACATTGGATGATGCACTCTCAATGTCTATGCCCTCCTTGAGGTATGAGACTATTCTCTTTAGATCATCTTCTGAGATTCCAAATCCAAGGATTTCCGAGTAGAATCTGGCAAGGCCATTTTCCTCAATATAACCCTTCTCGTTTAGACCACCAAAGAGAACGTACTCCCAGATTTTGTTTTCTCTAATAAGGGCGTCAACAGTTCTATCTCCTGCCTCCTCAAGCAATTTATCCCTCAAACGAAAAACCTCTTCGATTTTTAAGTAAAGGTCAGAAAGTTTTGCCACGTATTCTTCCCATTCTTTCTCATCGTGATAGGGCATCCTATCCTCAATCATTATTCTCCCTCCAAGACAGTATTATTTTAATTCTCTCAACGACTTCTATAGGCACATTTAAAATTAGCTCTTTGGTATTGACGGAGTTTTTCCAGATGTTGACTGCGAAAGGTGGGACAATACTATCGCTACCATATCCACCACTACTGTACACAATTAACCCAGACTTGTACAATTCTTTGGTTATATCCCACTCGTTAAAGTTAGCTGTCTCAATTGTTCCCTGGGAGATAACTTCCCATACCACCTTAAAGACACTTAGAGTAAACGGAAGCTCATTGTAAGTTTTTGGATACACCGACAGAACGACAACGGTAAGTTTGGTCTCTTTTGAGAGAACTCTGATGTTCTCAATTAGTTCATTCTCAAAGTATTTAACGACATCTTTGTTGTGCCTGAGAATGAACCCTGCCGATTTGGATAGTACCTGTGGGGGCTCAATGGAAACAGATTCATAACCGACTTTAAACTCAAGAGTGTCACTTTGGGTTTCAACGTATTTCTGGATGCCCTCCTCAACACTGCTAATTGTGCGGTCGTAGATCTGCCTTGCGGTTATCTTCTCGTCTATTGAACTTGGATTTGTGATAATAGCGTTAAGGGCATTCTGAACACTCGTCACAATCTCGGATTTGTGATCCTTCACTATTTGCTTGGTAATAGATACCACATTCTGGTATTCCAGTATCTTGATGTCACCGACCTCGCAGTATTCTTTCCGGTTGCATTCAACCTCAAGTACTTTGGGATAGCCATACAATTCGGGATGTGCAATCAGCCAAACGGCCAGCAACTCCCTGTACTTCTCTCGCTCCACGAAGTCCTTGGTAAGGAAATCGACGAAGAGTCCTTCCATCTTTTTCTCAACAGCTTCCTTAACTCTGTCCCTTATCATCTCCCTCGTGTCCCTCATTTCCACCAGCTCCTGTGAGGGAGCTTAAGATGACCTTCTCAACTTCATCCTCTCCAAGGACATCGCACAGGAACATAAGTTCTTGGATTAGTTCCTTCCGTTTCCTGACCTGCTCCTTGAACTCTTTCAGCGCCTCTTCCTTTATCTGGCCAAGGGCCACTCTCCCATTTTCAACCCTCATAAGCCAGCTTTCCCCTACGAACGGCCCAACTGATGGGTCAATCTCGCTCACCATATCCACTATAAAGGTTGAGAGTAGTCCCCAGTTAAGCTCTACAGAAGGAGAGTATCCCAAAAGGCGGAGGAGCAGGAGGCCACCCGTGATAGAGCCAGAACCTATGATAGCAAAGCCAGGGGTATCATGGACGGGTTCAGCAAGCCCCCTACTGTCAAAGTGATATATCGAGGCCTTACCCTCTGGATCAACGCTTGACAGGATCATGGTGAAGCTTATCTCAATACCCATGCTCCTCAGCTCTCTAAAGCGCTGGATGAGGACGTTTTCAATCTCTCCAATGAGCCCTCGGAATTCTTCTTGGGAAGGCGTGGTCTCTTTGTTCTCCATGTACTTCCGGGTTATTGAATCGACGACATAATACCCATATTTTATGAGAGCCGCGTCACCAGAACCGCCAGCAATAGCCACAGGAACACCGTTAACAGTTATGGGATGGATTTTCTTTGCTTCGTATGTCACTGGTCCATATGTTACCCGAGAATCGGAGACCATGAGTACTGCATCGTGCTTCTTTTCCTTATCCCAAATCCACTTTAAGGCTAAAACCAGGGTCATATACCCCCACCAGGGGTAATAGCGTTGGCTTAATATTTAACTATTGCCCTGATCATAGCCTGGAGTGTTAAACACACCCCCTCGCTTTTTCCCTATCCTCATCTGAAAGCCTCCAGCCCATGGCACCGAAGTTCTCCTCAATGTGGGCTTTGCTTCCGGCCTTGGGTATGGCTACGACGTTCTCCTCCCAGATGAGGTAGTTGAGGGCCACCTGTGCTGAAGTTTTGCCGTAGGATTTTCCAATCTCGGCCAGACACTCGTTCCTTGCGAGGGCGCCCTTCTCGAGCGGTGTGTAGGCTATGAGTGCGATCTTCTCCCGCTTCATGTAGTCGAGGAGTCCGCCCGTCTCGGGCCACCTATCGCGGAGCGAGTACTTCACCTCGTTGGCAACTATCTCGTACCTTCTCATAGCTTCCTGACTTCTCTTGAGAAGCTCAAGGTCGAAGTTGCTGACGCCGATGTAGCGGATTAATCCTTCGTCAACGAGCTCTTCGAGGGCGTGAAGCGTCTCCTCTATCCTTCCAAAGTCATCAACCGGCCAGTGAAGCAGGTAGAGGTCTATGTATGTGCCGAGCCTCTTTGCACTCGCCCTTGCGGCCTTCTTTGCGCTCTCATAACCGAAGTGTGTAGGCCATACCTTGCTGATGATGAAAATCTCCTCGCGTTCGAAGCCTTTGATGGCTTCTCCCACGAGCTCCTCGCTGTGGCCGGCACCGTAGAACTCGGCCGTGTCTATGAGGTTTATCCCGAGCTCAAGGCCGTGCCTAAGGACCTCAACGCTCTCCCTGTCACGCGAGTAGTCGGGGCTTTCTTTCCCACCTATGCCCCACGTCCCCATGCCTATGGAGGTAACCCTATCGTCGCCTATCTCCTTCAGACCCGAAATCTTCACCATTTGCCCACACCAGGGGAATTAGGAAGTTCAACTTAATTAAAGTTTCCGTCTAAACGTTAAGATGGGCAGAGTTGTGAACCAGGAGGTTTTTAAATTGTAGCTTGTTTTATCCAAGGGTGATACCATGGATCCGATGGCAAAGGTGTTTGAAGAAGCTAAGAAAAACCCTAAAATGAGGAAGAAACTCAAAACAAAGGCAGCATTTTCAATGCTCCTGTTCATTGCGTTTCTGGGTGTTATATTCATAACGATGGGAACGTTCATCTCGGCGAAACAGGGAAGCTTTCTCGGGATGACCCAGCTTGACTTCCTCAAGCTGAGGGCCCGCTACGGACTGCTCATGATGATCCTGATAATAATCCACCTGTTCATGAACAGGAGCATAATGAAAAAGGAACTTGAGCTGTTGAGAGGTTAAACTTCCTCAAGCTTCTTCCTTATTTCCTCGGTGTTCTTTCTCGTCTCCTCAAGGGCGTTCTTAAGGCGCTCGATCTCGACCTTAAAGTCATTGAGCGTCTTGTTAATCTGATAGAAGGCGAATATCAGTACCACAAGGATTATCAGACCGAGGATTATGCTTATCCATCCGCTCGGAGTCTGCATCGGCTCACCTCCCCACGGCATTTTTCAACCCTCCACCAGGTTCTTTATCACTTCGTTATCCAAAACGATTCTGAACTGCTTTGCCCGGTAGTACTTCTTTGCCCTTGGATCGCCGGGCTCAAGACGGAGTTCACTCTCGACAAGGCCAGCTTTCTCAAGTTTCTTAAGGTGAAGGTACAGCAACTGCCTGGAAATGCCAAGCTCTTTTGCCAGCTCGTAGACGTACCACTCCTTTTCGCAGAGCATCTTGAGTATCTTAACCCGTACCGGATTCCCAAGGGCTTCCCCGATTGCCACAAGCTCTTCGATGCTCTGTACCATGGTTATCACGCTGGTTGTCTATTGAAGCACTGAATAAGAAAAGGTGGATAAAGAATAAAAGGTTTCCGTTAGCTCCCAATTATAGAGCGGTACTCATCCTCACTGAGTACTTGCGGGATGTACTCAACACCGTAGCTGTTGCCGAGTATCCTGGTGAATGCCCTCAGGTGGTTTTCGCTCCCTGCCATCAGGCTCTCAAATACGAGCCTTATGTCCTCGTTGTCGGTTCTGGAGAGCCACTCCTTGAGGTCTTTGATGTCGACCTCCTCTATCAGGGCGCCGACCTTCAGGGCCTCGACGTCGTTCTTCTCGCCCCTGCTGACGAGCTCATCGTAGAGGGCCTGGATTTCGGGGTTGCTGAACTCTCCGATGGCTTTTCCCTCAGCGGGATCGGTCAGGTTGTACCTCTCGATGAGCTGGAGCACCATGTCCATGTGCGTCTCCTCGCTCCGGGCTATGTTCTCGAATATCCTCAGCCCTGTGGCGTTGTAGAGCGTCAGGTAGACGTCCCTTGCGAGCTTCTCCTCCTCCCTCATGTACAGTATTGCGTCGATCTCATCCTGGCTCAGCTCCCCCGCTGAGACGTTGGAAATATCAATCATGCCCTCCGCTGGAGCGGCCACACCCTGGCCGTAGCCCCTGTCTTCGGGGGGTCCCTGGGTCCCGGTGGCAGTACCCGTTTCGGTTTCCGTACCGGTGATACATCCCGCCGCCATGACCGCCCCCAACACGAGGGCGAGCACTACAAGCGCGCTAAACTTCCTCATCCTTCCTCACCTTTAAGGACAATTATTATCTCCTCCAGCATGGCCTTGAACTCCTCCCTGTCAAGGCCGTATTTGTATTCTATCTCGGCAAGCTTCTCATCTGGCGATGCCTCTATCCCCCTCTTTGCCAGCTCTTCCACGAGCGCGTTCACGGGGACGCCGTAGTTGTCCGCCAGCTCTTGGAGGGTGTAGTACTTCATCATAGTCCCGGTTATGTAGACTGTTGAGTTGTCCTCCACGGTATAATATTCCTCCGTGCTGGTCTCGGTGTCACCTTCGCCGGTGTAGTAGGCAAAGGCCTGATATCCCGCCCCAATCAGCAGGAACGGTATCAGCAGGGCGGCAATCCCCTTCACCCTTGATTTCCGCAGGCCCATTCTGAGCATTGTTACCATGCTTGTGAACCCGATTATCAGGTGCAGGGCAATCAGCCCTATCATGACGAAGCCTAGGTACGTGTGGACAGCAGTCAGGGTGTCCTTGTCAAGCCCCAGGAACGTCCATCCTATTGAGTCAGCTATCCTCCCGCTCGGTGCGAGGTAAAGGCCAATACCGGTTATCCCAACAACTATGAAGACCACAAGGAGCAGGAAGTCAACAATCCCCCTGAGCAGGGCAGAGGCCTTCATGCTCCCACCTCCGGCGGACATTTTCCAATACATAGTCTCATCCTTTCACCTCCGGATCATAGCGTAAAGTATGATGGCCAGCACCAGTACTGGCAGGATCAGCAGGGCAACCCTGGCGAGTATAAGCACAAAGGCCAGGGGACCGAGCCACCACCAGCCAAAGCCGCGCCTTCCCATGAAAGGACCCCTTATCATGGGACCTCCAAATCCTCTTGGCATCCCTCACCCCTCCAGAGGGAAAAGAAATCAAATGGGCATTCCAATCCTGTGGGCGAAGCCCCTCATCCACGCCCAGGCGTTTCTGAGGGTGTTGGTGATGCCGTCGAGTATTCCTGCCTGTTCCTGGGCTCCGCCGTGGCGGGCTCCCATGGTGCCCATTGCCATGCCCATGCCACCCATCCCGTGGCTCCCAGTGGAGGCGAGTATCTCGTCAACCTGCTCTTGGGGGAGCACCTGGGCGGTGTAGCTCACGCCGAGGGCCTCGAGCTGGCTGGTGAACGCCCTCAGGTGGTTCTCACTGCCGGCCATGAGGTTGCTGTAAACGGTCTTTATGTCCTCGTTGTCCGTCTGGGCTATGCGCTCCTCAAGGTCCTCGATGTCAACTTCCTCTATCAGGGCGCCGACCTTCAGGGCGTCAACTTCACTCTGGCTGCCCGTCTCGATGAGCTGGTCGTAGAGTGCCTGGAGCTCCTCGTCCTGGAAGACTCCGACCTGGTCAAGGGTGTCCGGTGCCGTGAGGTTGTACTTCTCGATCAGTGAGAGCACTGCGTTCATATGCATCTGTTCGCTGTTGGCTATGTTGTTGAAGACCTGCAGTCCCCACAGGTCATAGAGTGTCAGGTAAACGTCCCTCGCCAGCTTCTCCTCTTCGATTATCCACAGGAGTCCATCTATCTCCTCCTGGCTTAGGTCGGCGTAGTAGCCGTCGAGTGTGCTGTTGACCATCGGGGCCGCTGTAGCACTGCCCGCGTACGGGTTTGGCCCGGCACTTCCACGCCACGCTGCAACACCCCCAACGGTGAAGCCGAGCGCGGCCAACACCAACAGGGCAATACCCCAAATCTTCTTCCTCATATTCCCAACCTCCTACATATGTAACTTCAATATTACATATGTAGGCGGGTTTATAAAGTTTTCGGTGGGCGGTCTATTTATGCAAAATCACAGAACGTGGAGCCGGTGAGGACAATTGCCGCTGTGGGCTGATATGTTCTGTACCCGATGGCAGAGTACCGTTACTGGGGCTCAAAGGGTAACCTGGCCGCGTCTGTTATGGCAGTACTCATTGGAATATACTTAATCTCCCTTGGGGGCACAGCTTCTTGCCAGAAGTAGACTTTTGGCTCCAGAAGCGTACGGGGCCATTATTCTGACCTTTGCTCTCCGGGTGGTGGGACTACCATTTACGCCCTCACAAAACGGAAGAAAAGGAAGCGGCCATTTAAGCCCCGAACTTCTCGCTCCTGTTCATGAGATCCATCATTATGTGCACGATGTCGTGACCCTTTATCCTGCCGAGGCCGCCGCGCATGCACTCGCGCTCGCCGAAGCTCTCAGTGTAATCCGCCCTGACGCCTCCCCCTGCGATGAGAACCGGAACGGGGTCGCCGCTGTGGTTCATGACCTCGCAGGGCGTGCTGTGGTCGCCGGTTATGGCTATAACAACGTCCTCCAGGTTGATGTTGTCGACTATGTAGCCTATCATCCTGTCGGCCTTCTCTATCATCTCGGCCTTGAGTCTCGGATTGTTGTCGTGGCCGGCAGCGTCAGTCGGCTTGAAGTGCAGGAACACGAAGTCGTACTCCTTGAGGAGCTCCACAACCTTCCTCGCCTTTGCCATCTCGTCGGTGTTGTACTCCCCGGTGGCTCCCTCGGGCGTGTAGACGTCGAAGCCTATCGCCCTGGCGACGCCCTTGACGAGCGAGACTGCTATGACCGCCCCTGCCTTGACCTTCCACTGCTCCGTGAACTTCATCGGTATGCCGGGGTAGGTTCCGGCGCCGCGGATGAGGAGGTAGTTGGCAACGGGCTTGCCCTCTCTCTTCCTCTTCTCGTTCACCGGGTGCTTCTCAAGAACCTCGTGGGCCTGCTTCACGAACTCCTCAAGGATTTCGGCGACCTTCCTGCTCTCCTCATCTTCCCACTCAAACCTGTGCGGCGGCTTCCCGGCCTCGTGCGGGTCGTTCTCGCCGACCTTATAACCGGCGGCCATGCCCTTGAGGACTAAGACAGCCCTGTGCCCCGTGGCTCCGGCAAAGATGAACTCGACCGGAATCTTGACGTTCTCCTGGATGGCCTTCGCCAGCTCGTGGGCTTCTTCCGTGCTTATCCTGCCGGCGCGCCTGTCGGTTATGATTCCGTTCTCTATGGTCGCGAAGTTGACGCGGAAAGCCAAGTCGTCCTCGCTCAGGTCGAGGCCAACACCCATTGCCTCAAGGTAGCCCCTCCCGCGGTAGACCTTGTATGGGTCGTAGCCGAATATGCTGAGATGAGCTGTGTCGCTGCCCGCTGGCTGGCCCGGCTTTATCGGGTCCTGCTGGCCAAGGATTCCCATCTTGGCGAGCCTGTCCATGTTCGGGGTGTTAGCGTACTCGAGTGGGGTCTTACCGCCGAACTCCTCTATGGGCCTGTCGCCGAGGCCGTCAAGGATTATCAGAAGTCCCTTCCTCTGCTTCATATCTACCACCTGGGGTGAGTAGTGTGCTGGAGTTAAAAGTTTTGTTGGACGGTTTTGGATGTTTGTCCATTCAAAAAAACTTTTTAACCCTCTCCCGCTTCCCAAACTGGAGGTGAGAGCTTGAAGACCCTGTGGGCCCCGTGGAGAATCGAGTACATACGCTCACCGAAGCACGACGGCTGCATATTCTGCGACTTCCCGAAGGAGAACAGGGATAGGGAAAGGCTCATCCTCTACCGTGGGAAGCACGCTTTTGTCATCATGAACAACTACCCCTACAATCCCGGCCATGTCATGATTGCACCGTACAGGCACGTCGGAAAGTGGGAAGACCTCACCGACGAGGAACTCCTTGAGATCATGAAGCTCTCCCAGCTCATGATAAAGGCCCTCAAGAGGACGATGAACCCCCACGGCTTCAACATGGGCGTGAACCTCGGCAGGGTCGCCGGCGCTGGAATAGACGACCACGTTCACCTTCACATAGTCCCGCGCTGGAACGGGGACACGAACTTCATGCCGGTTATAGCGGACACCAAGGTCATCCCAGAATCGCTGGAGGAAGCTTACGACGAGCTGAAAAGGGCGATAGATGAGATCGCAAAAGAAGAAGGATTTAAGGTTTCTAAGGCCTAGATTTCCCGTATCTTTATCTTAAACTCCTTTTCCAGTGGGAGGTTCTCGAAAAGCTCCCTGCTGAGTTCTAGGATAAGCACATCCGCCTCGATGGTGCTCATTCTGCCGCTCGAGTCCCTGACGTCGAGTCTGACGAGTTTTCCGTCTTTGACAGTCGCTGAAAGTGTGGTTCCGTCATCGGCCAAGCCTTCAACCACGAAGTCCTTTCCCCTCAGTTCCCATGCTATGCGTTTTATGAGGGCTGGAGCAGTTTCAGGCGATATGTGCTCGACAACTCCCTCATTACTGTTCAGCCTGGCGACGGGACATCTGGCCTGCGCGTCGCAGAAGTCCTTTATGGCCTCCGCTATTCCTCTGGCGAAGTTCTCAAGAGGTTTGCCCATTAAGAGTTCCCCAAAACCAGACCAGCTGGCGGTGACCCGAAGAAGGTTCCCCCGCATCTCGAACGTAACGGTCAGCACGCCCTTTTCCCCTGTAAATGTATAGACTGCACCGTCGCTCCTGAAGCCCACAGCGAGCTTGAACTCATAGCCGAAGTCAAACACAAACCTGGGAACCCTGAACCTTACGATGTCCCCATCTATGCTCTCAAAATACGGGAAGAACGGAAGGGTTTTTTCGGGCTCGCTGAGAACTACCTGGAGGCCCTCCCATGAATGGGGCAGTTCAACCTCATAGCTTCTGATTTTCATGATTACTCACCGATTATTTCTGCAGAGAGGTTATGTAAAAGTTATGTAAAAAGGTTTCTTAAACCGTTGGTTTGGAACCAGTAAGAGATTTCCACTTCTCCCTTGTCCTTTTCCAGCATCCCTGCGGCATCAGTTCCCCCTCGGGGCAGTAGCCGAGCTGAACGCACCTCGGCCCGAGCTTGGCCCACCTGATTATCGGCCTCAGCTCTTCGTTCTTGGCGATCTCTTCCAGCATCTTCCAAGCGACTTCCCTTATCTCCCACTGGGCCCGCTCGCAGGCCCTCAGGCCGAAGAAGTGCTTGAGCTCGCGGAGGTTCATTGTTACAACTATCTTTGTCCTTACGGCCTGTGGGAGGATGAAGCGAGCGTCCTCCTGGTGGACTCCTTTGGTGTAGCTTTCCTCGTAGAGTTCAATCGCCTCCTTCATGAGGCGCTTCCATTTCTCGTAGAGCTCAGGCCTTGCCTTCACGCCCTCCGGAATCATGAAGGTCTCTTCAACGTTATTTGGGTTCAATTTTATATAACGTTGTGACTGTTGGGTATAACTTGCAAGTCTATGTCTTACAAGTTGATGCGAACAAACGCGAGAACATCCCTCAATCGCAAAGGTGAGCGTCGCGTGCTCCAGAATAGACTCGTGGCCATAACCTAAAACCCTTGGGAGGTGCATCTCAACATCCTTCTCACCCATCCTCTCAAAAGCTTCCGTTTCCCATCCGTCCCAGTAGCTTATAAGGGCTGCCCATGTGACAGTTTCTAAGGGTTTTTTTGTATAATTGACAAGCGTGACCCTTATTCCATCCACCACGGTCGCCACCGGTGGAAAAACGACAGCACGTTTATTAGATTTGTCCGTCGTGAGCTGTCAAAAATCCCAGTTGGTCCTGGAAAGGGTGGTGGATATACGGATGTTTTCACATATAGCCGACGTTTTGAGTGCAGCGTTGCGCGGGGGCCTGCGCCGTATCCATTACGTTTGAAAAGCCCACGTACATCAATGCTCAAAAGATTTCAGTTAATGATGGCTTTATCCGACGAAAGGGTTATTAAATTCGCTCCCCAGCTTTAGGCGGTGATGCACATGGTGGTAAGCCTAGCTGGAAGGGATGTTCTCTGCCTTCAGGACTTTACTAGGGAGGAGATTGAGACCATTCTCAAGACGGCCGAGATGATGAAGATCTGGAACAAGATAGGAAAGCCGCACCGCGTCCTTGAGGGGAAGACGCTCGCCATGATATTCCAAAAGCCGTCCACGAGGACGAGGATTTCCTTCGAAGTTGGCATCTACCAGCTCGGCGGTTACGGCCTCTACCTCAACGCGAACGACCTTCAGCTCAGGCGCGGCGAGACGATAGCCGACACCGCCCGCGTCCTTAGCAGGTATGTGGACGGAATAATGGCCCGTGTTTTCGACCACCAGGACGTTGTTGATCTCGCCAAGTACGCCGACGTTCCGGTCATCAACGGTCTGAGCGACTTCTCGCACCCGTGCCAGGCCCTCGCCGACTACCAGACCATACTCGAGAAGAAGGGCAGGATTGCTGGCCTCAAGATAGTCTACGTCGGCGACGGAAACAACGTTGCCCACTCCCTCATGATAGCCGGAACCAAGCTCGGTGCCGACGTCGTTGTCGCGACTCCGGAGGGCTACGAGCCGGACGAGAGGGTCATCAAGTGGGCGGAGCAGAACGCGGCCGAGAGCGGTGGCTCATTTGAGCTCCTGCACGACCCGGTCAAGGCCGTCAAGGACGCCGACGTCATCTACACCGATGTCTGGGCTAGCATGGGGCAGGAGGCCGAGGCCGAGGAGAGGAGGAAGATATTCCAGCCGTTCCAGGTCAACAAGGACCTCGTCAAGCACGCAAAGCCAGACTACATCTTCATGCACTGCCTCCCGGCCCACAGGGGCGAGGAAGTTACGGACGACGTTGTGGACAGCCCGAACAGCGTCGTCTTCGACGAGGCCGAGAACAGGCTCCACGCCCAGAAGGCCGTTATGGCTCTGGTTATGGGTGGAATTAAGGTCTGATCCCCTTTCTCCTCTCTTTTGTTCCTCCGTTGGGAGTTTGACAACTTTGAGTTCATTTTATGAAAACCCCTTTCACAAAAGTGCCAATTTATGAAAGTGGATTTTTCATAGATTGCGTGTTTTGTGAAAATGCACTTTCACAACGAAGAACCTTTTAAACCCCACCTCCAACCTTCAACCATGCTGGAAAAGCTCTTCAGCCTCGGCTACTCCAAGACCTTCGCGGAGCGGTACTACCAGCTCTGGGGAGAGAGGGCGTTAGCAATAGTCGAGGCTATGGAAAAGCCCCTCCCGAGGTGCTTCCGCGTAAACACGCTCAGGATAGAGGTTCCAAAGCTCACGAAGCTTCTCAACAAGAAGGGCTTCCAGTTCAAGCGCGTCCCCTGGGCGAGGGAGGGGTTCTGCCTTACGCGGGAGCCCTTCTCGATAACCTCAACGCCGGAATACCTCTCGGGACTGCTCTACATACAGGAAGCGAGCTCGATGTATCCGCCAGTTGCACTCGAGCCGAAGCCGGGAGAAGTTGTCGCCGACATGGCTGCTGCCCCCGGCGGGAAGACCTCATACATGGCCCAGCTCATGGAGAACGAGGGGATAATTTATGCTTTCGATGTCGGCGAGGAGCGCTTGAAGGAAACGAGGCTGAACCTCTCAAGGCTGGGAGTTACGAACACCGTCCTCGTCCACAAATCGTCGCTCTACATAGACGAGCTCGGCGTTGAGTTCGACAGAATCCTTCTCGATGCCCCCTGCACTGGTTCGGGGACGATACACAAGAACCCCGAGAGGAAGGCCAACCGTACAATGGATGATGTCAAGTTCTGCCAGGGTCTGCAGATGAAGCTGCTTGAGAAGGGCCTGAGCGTGCTCAGGAAGGGTGGAATCCTCGTTTACTCAACCTGCTCCCTCGAGCCGGAGGAGAACGAGTTTGTAATCCAGTGGGTTCTTGACAACTTCAATGTCGAGCTTCTGCCTTTGAGATACGGCGAGCCGGCTTTAACCAAGCCCTTCGGAATAGAGCTGAACGAAGAGATAAAAAAGGCGAGGCGCTTTTATCCCGACAGACACAGGACGAGCGGCTTTTTTGTGGCCAAAATAAGGAAGATGTAGGTCAGTCTTCTGATTCAGTCGCGAGCTTCTCGTCGAGTTCCTTCAGCCTCTCCAATACGTCCCCGCTGAGGTTTTTCTCCAGCTCATCCCTGGCGGCTTTAGCCAGCTCGAACTTGGAATCGTACTTTCCCAGGGAAGTCCAGCTTATCTTCTTGCCCTCGACGAAAACATCAATGTCGCAGAGCCTCTTGTAACCAACGTACTCGATGCCCTTGAGCAGGAACTTAACGCGCTCGGGCTTCTCCCAGGTCAAAAGCTTGAGCTTGTAAACCGGGACGCGCATGAAGGGCCTTGGATAGTCCCAGTCCCACCCTTCTCCCACTACAAAGCCGATGTCGAGGTCTTCAATAACCATCATTAGCCTCTCGATGTTCTCCTCGTAGCGCTTTTCCGTGTCGTAGATTTTGATGGTCAGCTCGTTCCAGTCGGGCATCAGCTTCAGAAGAAGAACCGGGATGTCAATGCTCAGCTCCCTGTAAACCTGGAGAAAGTTCCTTCTTATGAGAACCGCCCCCTCTATCTCATCGGGCCCTATGGGAGAGTTGAGTTTCCTTGTCGTAATGGCTATTATTGTATCCCCCGCCTCTCCCTCATCGAGGGCCCGCCTTATGTCCATGACGTCCCCGGAGTACTTTTCGGCTATTAACCCCAGGGCCTCTCCGACTTTCTGGGGGACCCGGAGAAATATCAGCGTGCTCTCCACATAAACCTTCTCGATTGGGAGGTTCCTGTTTATGATCTCGCTCAGGACGAGCGGGGCGTGAGATTTTATCAGGAAACCCCTCTCTGGGGGGAGGGTTTCCTTCTGCCACTCGTCCGTGACAAAAACCACTGTCTCAAACTCACTGCTGCTCCGTATCGCCTCCTCTGTATTGACCTCATCAACTCCAAAAATGTCCCTCAGGGCGGCCTTAACTTCACCGGCGTGCGCCGTCCTTAGGAACACTATAGACGGCCCAAACCGGATAATCCTCACTACAGACCCCTCCACATCTTGTAGCCCCTGTCAAGATCTGTCCCGCCAGGATATTTGACACGATAAGTTCTTCTGCTGGGTAGGAGGACGAAGTTAACGCCCAGAACTCCGTTCAGCCCATTTTCGATCAGCTTGAAGTTGTGGCCGTAGAGCTTGAAATCGGCGTCCTTACCTATCACGTCCTTCCAAGTGTGGCCAAGGGCGAACCTGACACCTTCAATCTCGACGATCGTACCGGGCTCGAAGACGGTATCACCGAAGAACTCCCTGACGAGTTCTGGATCGTCCTCGTTACCTGGGACAATATACAGTCTCGCGTCAGAGCCCCTGAGTACCCCCGCAAGCTTTCTGAGCGACCCCTTGTATAGGGGCCTGAGTTCCGGCCTGCGCTCCAGCTTTACGTTGTCGGCCAAGTCGCCGGTGTGAATGATGTAGTCAGGCCGGGTCTTCTCGATAAGGGCTTTTATAAAGCGGTAGGCACTCTCAGGGGTGTCGCTTAGGTGCATTACCTTCTTCTCCCCGGTCGAGGACAGCAGCTCAAGGACTTTCTTACGGAATACGGGAAGTTTTAGGGGCATTGTCTCCACTAGGGACAGGACTTATATATACCTTCTCCAATGTCAGTTTGGGTGTTGGCATGAAGGTTCTCGTTCTAGGAGCTGGAAACGTTGGGAGGGCTGTGGCCTGGGATTTGAGGGACGAGTTCGATGTCCACGTGGGTGATGTCAGCGATGAGAGGCTGAAGGCCGTTTCTGGCTTTGCTACCCCGATAAAGGTTGACGCCTCGGACTTTGATGAACTTGTAGATACCATGAGGGGCTTTGAGCTGGTCGTCGGGGCTTTGCCTGGGAGGTTTGGCTACCGTTCAGTAAAGGCGGCGATAAAGGCTGGAGTGGACATGGTTGACGTCTCCTTCATGCCGGAGAATCCGCTTGAGCTCCGCGATGAGGCTGAAAAGGCCCAGGTGACGGTTATATTCGACGCTGGCTTTGCTCCGGGGCTGAGCCACATGCTCATGGGCAGGATATGGGGAGATATAGACGAGCTGAGGGAGGGCTACATCTATGTTGGGGGCCTCCCGAAGGAGCCGAGGCCGCCCCTTTATTACAGAATTACATGGTCACCTAAAGATTTAATTGAAGAGTACACTAGGCCGGCGCGCGTGATAAGGGATGGCAAAATCATAGCGGTCGACCCCTTCGAGGAGGTAAAGAGGGTAACGGTTGGCGACTTCGAGTTTGATGCATTTATCAGCGACGGTCTGAGGAGCCTCCTGGAAAGTGTGAGGGCAGAGAGACTTGAAGAATGGACGCTCCGCTGGCCGGGGCACCTAGAAAAAATGAAGGTGTTGAGGGAGCTCGGCTTCTTCAAACCCGAGCACGTGGAGGGGACGCTGGAGGTCATAACACCGCTGATGACCTATGAGAGTCCGGACTTCTCCATAATGCAGGTCCTGGGGAGGGGCACCCTCAATGGAGAGCCGAAGGAGATTGGCTACCTGCTCTACGACGAAGAGAGGGAAGGACTCACGTCCATGGCACGGGTCACGGGGTTCACAGCGGCGGCGGTGGCCAGGCTCGTGGCGGAGCACGGGTGCATTTTCGGCGTTATCCCTCCTGAGATACTCGGGATGAGGATAGACACCTTCACGCGCATAACTGAGGAGCTTGGGGACAGAGGAATAAAGATTGAGAGGTGGGAGAATGCTCCACCTGGTGATAGCTGAGGCCGAGCTTGAGCTGGTTCCGAAGACGATAAGGGATCATCCGGCGGTGGTGAACTACGCGAAGAGGAGGGGTAAGCGGCCGGAAGAGGTTATCCTGGACGCCACGTACCACCATTCAGCCCTGAAAAAGCTCGAAGACGGCGAGAGGCGCGGGAGGCCGGATATAGTCCACGTCTGCCTGCTCAATGCCCTGGAGAGCATAGCCAACAAGGAGGGCCTGCTGAGGGTCTACGTGCACACGAGGAACGACGAGGTGATATACATAAAGCCGGAAACCCGGATTCCAAGGAACTACAACCGCTTCGTCGGGCTTATGGAAAGCCTCTTTAAGAACCGCGTTGTTCCCGAGAACCTTGAACTTCTCCGGATGGAGGGGAAGGATCTCAGTGGGCTCATAGAGGAGATAGGCCCGGATGAGGTCTTCGTCATGCATGAGAACGGGGATCTGGTGACGCCCAGGGATTTCGGAAAAATTCTCTCCGGGCTTGAAAACCCACTGGTGGTTGTGGGGGGCTTTCCCCACGGGGACTTTAGAAGCGAAATTCCCGGCAAGAAAATAAGTCTTTACAAGGCCCCGTTGATGGCATGGACAGTTGTGAACGAAACAATAACCAGCTTTGAACACTGGATTCTCTGAAAAGGCCCGGGAAGCGACATAATGTTTTTATATTGGACCGCTTTAATTTTCCCTTAAGTGCTCCGGCCGTTGGCCGTGGACATCTCCGCGGGGGTGTGAATCAATGAGAAAAATAAGCTTCCTGATGGCATTTTTGATAACGGGTTACGTCCTCGGGATATGGAACTTCCTTGTCCTGCCAAAGTACTACATCACCTTTGGGCTCAAAGGCTTTCTGATATCGTTGATCCCCATGCTGATGGTTCTGTTCCTCGTCTACAGTGAGGCGGAGAGCACCAAGCGCACCAGGTACCTGATATACGAGCTGTTTTTCAAGGTGTCAAGGACTCCAAGCCTGATATTCGTTCTCCTGATGTTCCTTTTCATAATGCTGGGGATAACGACGTACTACTCCTCCTACAGCCTCATCTACGTATTTGGGGTGGGTTCCAGGTACGTCCTGCCGATAGCGGTTGGAACGGTGGTTCTGTCGGTGCTCCTCCTCATGATGGCAAAGGGCAGGACGCTTGAGGTCATTTCAGTTCTCTCGGTGCTCTTTGTTCTGTTTGCCATAGTCTCCGCGGTGCTCATCCGGAACCAGGCCCTCAATACCGTTACGGCCCCGCAGGCGGTTCAGTACATGGAGAGTGCTGTCTCGTCAATAACATCCCTCAACCAGCCCCTGTCCCTCAAAGGGGTTCTCTACATGCTCATATCCGTACTCATTTCATTCGGCTTAGGGACGGGCGTCTACTATGTCGTGGGTAGCTTTACCCCGGAGGAGCTGGATCTGAAAAAGGTCCTGGCCGCTGTGTTTGTGCTCCAGATAATCCTGAGCTTTGCTGCGGCGTTTACGGTCGCTTACTCCCTTGGTGCAGCGTACCAGGGGTTTGGAAAGGCGTTCAGGAACCCCAGCATCCCTGCTGAAGAGTCAATGCGTCTCTTTATGGGGTTCCAGGATCTCAAGGAGTACACAACAAACGGCGAAAAGAGCCCCATAGACTCCATTGAGGTCTTTTACTCAATACCCTACGTCCTAAGGGGCAACATCGTCAGCGCAGGGAGGCTGATATCCCTCCTGATGCTGTCCCTGTACTTCGCAGGTCTGACGACTATAATAATCCTGATCGAGATGGGCAGCCAGGTGTTATCGGAGGTCATGAGGTTTGACAGGGGCAGGAGCCTCGGCCTCGTTGCCCTCTTTGGGGTCGTTCTATCTGCGGCCATGATGGTCGGCGACATCAGAACGATGTTCTTGGTCGTTCCTTTCAGTGTTGGGACTCTGGTGGCCGCCGTGGAGGCATACCCGCTGCTTTCGGAGGATCTGTCCTTGAACAGGGAGATACTTGTGGTAGTAATCGCCATTCTGGCCCTCGTTGGCCTGGTGGCCCTGTACTATGCCCTTAGGGCACCGGCGGTCTCCGTAAAAATTGGTGCACTGCTCGGTCTGGTGCTCTTCGTCCCGGCGTTCATGAACAGCATGCTGCTCAGGACCCGACGTTAGGAATACTTTTTTTCAAAAATTTTTTAAAGACCCTTCCCAATCGGTCTTAGAACGCTTATGGGAGGTCTGAAAAATGGGAGACAAGACCAAGGTTCAGGTTAGCAAGCTCAAGCCGGGAAGGTACATCCTCATCGACGGTGAACCCTGCAGGATCGGCAACATAACCGTTTCCTCACCTGGAAAGCACGGCTCCGCCAAGGCCAGGATTGAGGCCGTTGGAATCTTCGACGGCAAGGTCAGGAGCATCGTCAAGCCCACCAGCGCCGAGGTTGACGTTCCGATCATTGACAAGAGAACCGCCCAGATCATCGCCATGACTCCGGACACCGTCCAGATTATGGACATGGAGACCTACGAGCTCTACGATGTTCCGATCGAGGGCGGCGTCGCCGACGAGATCAAGGATCAGCTCAAGGAAGGAATAAACGTCGAGTACTGGGAGACCCTCGGCAGGATCAAGATAATGAAGCTCAAGGGCGAGTGAGCTCTTCTCTCCCCTTTCTCTCCGCTTCTGAATCCTTTTAAGGTGTGCATTCTAACCCTAAAGGAGGTGAGGGTATGGATTTCCTCCACACCTACGAGACCATTAAGCTGGAATTTCCTCTCGTGGAGCCCGAAAAGGCCAGGTTCGTCATCCTTGGAGTTCCCTTCGATGGGACGACCAGTTTCAAGCCCGGGGCAAGGTTCGGACCGACCCTGATAAGGCACGCGACGCTGAACCTGGAAAGCTACATCCTTGACTACGATATAGACATCGCGGAGCTCCCGATAGCTGACATAGGCGACGTTGCAGTTGTCGCCGGTGACCCGAGGAAGACCACGGACAGGGTGCGGGAGACCCTTGAGGATCTCAAAGGGATAAACCCAAAGGCCATCCCAATCCTCCTCGGCGGCGAGCACTCCCAGACCCTCGGTGCGGTCGAGGCTCTGAAGCCTAGAAGTTACATCGTCTTCGACGCCCATCTGGACCTGAGGGACAGCTACGAGGGAAACCCATACAACCACGCCTGCGTCGCGAGGAGGATCCACGAACTCGGCATGAATGTAGCCATGTTCGGGATAAGGAGCGGGACGAAGGAGGAAGTGGAGTACGCTGAGAGCCACGGGATTCCATGGGTTCATGCAAGAGACTACGACTTTGACGCCTTTGTGGAGCTGGTGGAGCCCCTCCCGGAGCCGGTTTACCTCTCCATTGACGTGGACGCCTTTGACCTCTCGCTCGTCCCATCAACCGGAACCCCCGAGGCGGGTGGACTGGGCTTCTGGGACGTTATCGAGGCCGTTGAGTGGCTCGTGGAGAACAAGAAGGTAGCCGGCTTCGATATTATGGAGGTGGCCGGGACGGAGCTTGGAGATCCTACTGCGCTGACCGCGGCCAAGCTCCTGTTCTATCTGATCGGGGCCGTATGGAAGGGATAACGTGGGACATTCTAACGCGCCCCTTTTCGTTTTTTCCTGGATCTCCTCAGCTCTTTCTCTATGCTGGAGGCCTCTATCAGCCTTTCCCTGAGGAGGGGCACCCAGAGTGTTTCAATGATGACTGTAACTAGGACGGTGATTATCGTGGTGCTGAGTATAACCTCGCCCCATTGGGCCAGCTGTCCGTTGCCGTACGTCAGTCCCAGAGTCAGGGGCAGGCTCGCGAGGGCAGCCGGAACGACACCCCTCGGCCCTTCAAGGGATATGAACAGGTACTCCCTGATGGAGTGCCATCTGAGTATGGGGAGTGCCGCCAGCGGCCTGGCCAGGAATATCAAAGCTAGGGCAACTGCAACTCCAGGAGCGAGGTGGGACGTTATCAGCTCGGGGTCGAGGCTGGCACCGAGGAGGGTGAATATGAATATGGTGGCCATCGTCGCAAGGCTCTCGTTGAAGTGAACCTCCCTTTCTATTGCGCGCATGACTCTCCTCACGACCTCCGGCTCGTCCCTGAAGAAAACCTTGTGGTTCCCGAGCACAATGCCCGTTAACGTTGCGACAAGGTAGCCCGACGCCTGGGCGAGCTCCCCCAGGAGAAAGCCCCCAAAGGCGAGGGTGAGGGAGAATATCACGACCTCGGGAAAGCCTTCGATCTCCGCGTGTTTAAGGAGGTGGTACCCGATTACACCGAGGCTGACCCCGATAAGGACTGAGACGCCCATCTGGTATGCAAAGAACAGCAGGGCCGCGGGGTAAAGGCCGACGTAGTGGGCCAGGCTCTCAAGGAACCTTGCACTCGATGCCTCCGGCGTGAGGAGTGCGATGGCAACCGACGTCAGGACAATGCCCAGGGGGTCGTTGAATATGGACTCCGTCACTATGATAGTCTCTATGTCCTCGCGGACGCGGTACTGTCTGAACAGGGGTATCAGGGTCGCGGGATCCGTTGCGGCGACTATCGAGCCAAAGAGGAACCCGACAATAAATGGCACCCCGAAGACCCTTGAGAAAACGAAGGCTATGATGAGGGCGGTCAGCAGGAGCCCGATTGTGTCCAGGGTAAGTATCGTCCCCGAGTTTTTCTTGAGCATTTTCCAGCTGAGCGTGTGCCCCTCCGTGAACAGTATCATGACGAGGCCGAAAACACGTATGTAGCTGAACAGTTCGTGGGCGAGTGTCCTGTTGAGGATCCCCAGAACCGGCCCCACGAAGATCCCGAGGAGGATGAACAGGGGGACGTATGAAACGTTAAACCTCCTGCTCACGAGCAGGGACAGCAGGCCTATCGCCAGAACCAGGAATATCACGTACGCCAGAAGATCAACGCTTGGTATCAGAACGTTTGATGCACCGGTTGCTGCCATCTCAGGCCCTCCCTTAGTCTTTCAGTCGTTCATATTTGTATTAAAGCATTCCCGTCCGCGGTGAATCTTTGTTATCTCTATTGGTACAATGTTCTAAACGTTTCTCCGGTGCTCCATGGCCCTCACAAAGCCTTAAATAAGACTTTTTCATCCTTCAGAATTGGTGGTGAGAGATGGAAGTCGAGGCGGCCCTCGAGAGCTTTCACTCCCTCAGGCTGGCTGACATCATGCCAAGGTTTGAGAACATGCCTGTGGTCACTGCGGACTCTGACCTGATGAGTGTCCTCAAGATACTCCGTACGAGACATCACGTTTGGGTCGTTGAGAGCAGGGAAGAGCCGAGGTTGCTGGGTCTGATAAGGTATTTTGACGTCATAGATGTGCTGCTTCCGCCAGAGGCCCACCGCTTCAAGCTCGGAATGACCGGCAAGACCATGAAGTCCATCCTGGGGGGCGCCACGAGGGCTGCGGACATAGCAGAAAAGCACGTGCTGACGATAGAGGAGGACGCTACAGTCCTCGACGCGCTCATGAAGATGCGCAAGTACCGGATTCAGGTTCTTGCGGTCGTCAGTGAGGGGAAGCTGGTGGGGGAAGTGAGCCTGCGCATACTGATAGACGAACTCCTCAGGCTCCTCAGGGTGGGTGGTGCCCAATGGAAACAGTGACGTGGCTGCTGTTCGCCCTTGGCATCTCTCTCATCCTTGCCAAGATAGGGGACAGTCTGGTGGAGCGCTACGAGCTTCCGGGAGTTCTCGGAGAGCTCCTGATGGGCATGCTTCTGGGAAACTTGGTCTACTTTGGTATCGTTGCCCCCAAGTACCTCCCCATAGTTTCGGGAGATGGGTTTACCACGGATCTGACTGTCGTTTCCAACTTCTTGGCCAAACTGGGCATAATATTTCTGCTCTTTCTGGGGGCCCTCGATGCGGACCTTGAGCAGCTGAAGAAAACGGGTCTAACGGCCACTGTGTCCACTCTCCTTGGTGTGTTCGTTCCCCTCGTCATCGGATGGTTCGCACTCGTTGAGATGGGATACCCCAGCAGGGAGGCCTTCGCGGGAGGTGTGCTGCTCACTGCGACGAGCATCGGGATAACAGTCCGCGTCATGATGGATCTGGGCGTACTGAAGAGTGAAGTCGGTGCCGCTTCGCTGAGCGCGAGCGTTATGGACGACTTTCTCGGCATAGCCCTCGTCATCTTCGCCGTGGGCAGCGGGAGCCTCGTGGAGCTGAGCGCAAAAATAGTCGCGTTCTTTATAATAACTGGCGTCGTGTGGTGGTACCTGGTTGATTACTACATAAGATTCGCCGAGAGGCTCCACGTTGAAAAAGGTATACTCGGGGTTGTCCTAGGGATGATGTTCCTCTTCGCCGCCCTGGCCGAGGGCTGGTTCGCCGCGGCCATAGAGGGCGCGTTCATGATGGGTCTTGTCCTCTCCAGGGTTCCTGAAGGAAAGCGTCTCATGGACGACGTTCGTGCCATCGGCTACGGCCTGCTCATACCTTTCTTCTTCGTCCACACGGGTGCAATGCTCAATTTGACTGTCTTCGAGAACGCCAAGGCCCTTGTGCTTGCGGCGGTGCTCACAGCGGTTGCCGTCTTCGGAAAGGTCTTTGGAAGAGGGGTCGGGGCATGGCTGACCGCATGGGGTCGCGGCAGGGACTTTCTCTTTACCAGGGAGAACTTCTGGATGTCGCTCCAGATGGGCATTGGCTCGGTTCCAAGGACTGAAGTGGCCCTCGTTGACCTAATGGTCGCCATACACGGAGGGGCCATAAGCCAGAAACACGCACCGGAGTTCATAGCGGCCACGTTGATATTCATAACGGTCTCGGTTTTGATAACGCCGCCGCTCCTTAAGTGGGCATTCAGAAGGGAGATAGAGGTGGCCACCACGACAAAGGCCGCCCGGAAGGTGGAGAGGATACAGACAACGAAGAGAAAGATAAAGGAGCTAAAGAGCCAGGTGTGAGTCAGCCAAAGAAGGCCCCCATAACCTCCATCTGCTCTTCGCTCATGCTTTTTATCCTGAACTCGGGCATCTTCGGGAGGAGCTCTTCATACTCGGCCTTTGTTATTTCCTTCTCACTCCCATTCTCAACCAGATAGAAGACCCCGTATTCCTGGTCGCGATAGGCGACGAGGAACTCGCCCACTTCGATATCATCAAAGTTCACAAAGATGACGTTCCCTCCGGTGTAAGGGCGCTTGCACTTGAATGGGAAGCTTGAAGAGTTCAGCATGGCGTCGCCGAGGGCCTGGTTGGCCTTCTCGCCGTTTATCTCTGTCCAGAACTTCCGGCCCTCAAAGTCTCCCTCCACAACTATAAGGAACTTTTTCCCGTCGAGCTCGATGACGGGGGCGCCCTTTTCATGGAGTATCTTAAAGAGTTCACCCACAGTCTCAGCGTTTCTGAGGGAAGAGACAAATCCTTCAACTTTCATAGTTTCCACCGGTATCCCATTCATCAAGGGGTATAAAAGCTTAAGCTTTTTATTCGGTGGGTGTTACCAACATTGATGCCCCAGGGGAACGGAAGATACCTCAGGAAATGGGGGACGGTCATAGTGTTCTCCATAGCGGCCGGAATAGTTGGGGGAATCGGTGCAGTTGCCTTCAGGGTACTGGTCGGTGCTGCCCACGCCCTCTTCTTCCGCACGATTCTGCCGCGAATCTCGTACGGATTCCACGGCCTCAACCTGGGCTATCTCCTCCTCCCTGCCCTGGGGGCGCTTGCGGTCTCGTTTTTCATCAGGGAATGTCCTGAAATCAGGGGCAACGGCATCCCTGAGGTCGTGGAGGCGGTCATATTTAAAAGGGGCAACATACCCGGAAAGTTCGCCGTCCTCAAGACTGTGGCAACCGCCATAACAATAGGCTCGGGCGGAAGCGTTGGAAGGGAAGGGCCGATAGGCTTTATAGGGGCCTCCCTCACGTCGCTTCTGGCCGGCTGGTTCAACCTGTCCAAGGAAATGAGAAAACTGCTGGTGACCTGCGGACTGGCGGCCGGCATAGCCGGTACCTTCAACACACCCCTCGCCGGGGCAATGTTTGCCCTCGAAGTCGTCTATATGGGCGCTTTCTCGATCAACCTCGTGCCCATATTCATTGCCTCCGTGACGGGAAACGCGGTAACCCTGGCGGTTCTTCAAAGGGCCGTGGAAATTGAGGTTCCTGAAACGGGGCACACCCTTTTTGAGCTGCCCCTCTTCTTTGCACTCGGCCTCATACTCGGACTTTTGGCGGCATTCTACGCCCGATTCCTCTACGGGGTGGTGGACGGGTTCGAGAGAGTGGGCCTTCCTGAAGCTGTGAAGCCTGTTATCGGCGGGCTGGGGGTCGGTTTCCTTGGCATGCTGTTCCCGGCATACGGAATTTTCGGGATAGGGTACGAGGGAATGGGAATGGCATTTAGGGGAGAGCTCGCGGTGGGGCTTCTCGTGACCTTGGCCGCTGTCAAGATGCTGGCAACCGCCCTCACCATAGGGTCCGGGCAGAGCGGGGGTGTCTTCGCCCCTAGCCTCTACATTGGAACAATGTTCGGGGCCGCCTTTGGCAGCGTAATGAGCGTCCTGCTCCCGTCCCACGTCTCAAGTCCCACCGTGTATGCCCTTGCGGGGATGGCGGCCTTCTTCAGCGGTATGACCCAGGCCCCGATTACCCAGATTCTGATGGTAACGGAGCTCACAAAAAGCTACGCGGTTCTTCCCGCGGTGATGACGTCCGCGACCATAGGTTTCCTGACCGCGAGGTTTTTCCTGAAAGGTGAGTCCATATACACACTCAAACTATCCAGGAAGGGGTACCACGTGAGGACAGGCAGGCCGGTCATCCTGGAGACCATCTCCGTGGGGGAGATCATGACGAAGGAACCGGTCTACGTCAGGAAGACCGACACACTCCTTGACGTGGAGCGTCTCATAGCCGAGACCGGCCATGACTGCTTCCCCGTGGTGGATGAGGGCGGTGAGGTCATAGGGGTTATAGGGATAAAGGATATACTGAAAAGGCCGGTCCTCCAAAAGGGTATGCCGGTTGAGCGCTTCCTTGGGGATTCGTATGGGGTAACCTACCCGAGTGAAACCGCGGAGGAGGCCTTTGAAAAGCTGATGGAGTACGATCAGAACCTTCTGCCCGTCCTTGAATGCCCGGGTAGCAGAAAGCTCGTCGGAGTAATAACTAAAAGGGACATATACCGTGCGTACTATAGGGGGCTGGAGGGCATGTACATAGAGTGAGGTGGTTTTATGAGAATCGATGCAGATCTTCACATTCATTCTAGATACTCGAAGGCGGTATCAAAGACTATGACCATTCCGAACCTGGCGGAAAACGCGCGCTTCAAGGGGCTGGGGGTAGTGGGAACGGGGGACATACTCAACCCCAGATGGGAGGAGGAACTGCTGAAGCACACGGACAGGGTGGAGGAGGGCACCTACGAGCTGAATGGTGTTAAGTTCCTCCTGACGGCCGAGGTTGAGGACAGCAGACGCGTTCACCACGTCCTTATCTTCCCCAGTATTGGGACAGTCAGGGAGATGAGGGAAAGATTGAGGCCGTACTCGGGTGACATAGACACCGAGGGGAGGCCGCACGTGGGCCTTTCAGCGGCTGAGATAGCTGACCTGGCGAACGAGCTCGACGTTCTCATAGGGCCTGCACATGCCTTCACCCCCTGGACGAGCCTCTATAAAGAGTACGACTCGCTGAAGGAAGCCTATGGTGGAGCGAGGATACACTTTCTTGAGCTGGGGCTCTCCGCGGACTCTGAAATGGCGGACGTGATAAAGGCCCACCACGGGCTCACGTACCTCAGCAACTCTGATGCGCACTCTCCGATGCCGCACCGGCTGGGGAGGGAGTTCAACCGGTTCGAAATAGAAGAGCCAACGTTCGAGGAGGTCAGAAAGGCTATACTGAAGCGAGGCGGAAGGGGAATAGTCCTCAACGCCGGCCTCGACCCCCGGCTTGGAAAGTACCACCTTACGGCCTGCTCCCGCTGTTATTCAAAGTACTCCATCGAAGATGCAAGGGCTTTCAGGTGGAGGTGTCCCAAGTGCGGCGGGAGGATAAAGAAGGGCGTCCGCGATAGAATTCTTGAGCTGGCGGATACCAGCGAAAAGCCACGGGACAGGCCTCCGTACATCAGGCTCGCCCCCCTGGCCGAGATAATCTCCATGGTTCTGGGAAAAGGTGTGGGGACGAAGGCCGTCAGACTCGTCTGGGAGCGCTTTCTGAAGGAGTTCGGGAGCGAGATACGGGTTCTGGTGGACGTCCCTGTGGAGAACCTTGCCCAGGTACACGATGAGGTGGCCAAGGCCGTCTGGGCCTACAGGGAGGGCAAGCTTATAGTTGTTCCCGGGGGTGGGGGAAGATACGGAGAGATAAAGCTTCCCGAGGAAATACGGAGGGCGGATGTCCGCGATTTGGAGGGCATAGATGTCAGTGTGCCATCGGAAGAGTACCGCCCCAGGCAAGTTAGCCTCATGGAGTTTTTGAAACCATCTTAATAGTCCCGGCGAAGGGTTTTAATCCTCTCCGTTAACTCTCCCTGGGGGAGCACCTGATGGAACGTGAGATAATAGGGATGTTCATGGCGCACCTCAGAAAACAGGGTGACCTCCCTCTCGGCGACGATGCGGGTGCGATACGAATCGGCCGGGAGTGGCTGGTAGCAACTAACGATATGCTTGTGAGAAAAACCGACGTCCCAGACATAATGACACCGGAGCAGGTGGGGTTCAAGGCCGTGACAATGAACGTGAGCGACGTCGCTGCTATGGGTGCCAAGCCCATAGGCTTCCTGTTTTCCCTAGGGGTTCCAAGTGACGTGGATCGGGACTATCTGGAGGGGATCGCCAGGGGCATAGGGAGGGCGCTTGAATTCTACGACGTCCCTGTTCTGAGCGCCGATACCAACGAGGCCGACGACCTGATAATTGACGGTATCGCCTTGGGGAGGACGGAGAGGCTCCTGACGAGAAGTGGGGCAAAGCCCGGTGACCTCGTCTGCATCACGGGCGATGTGGGGCGGGCGCTGGCGGGCCTCCTCGTGTGGATGAACGGTGTTGAAACGAGCGCGCGGGTCAGGAGGGCCCTCTACGAAAAGCTGCTGGAGCCCAGAGCCAGGGTTGATGAGGGGGTTGAAATAAGCAGCATCGCTACGGCCGCAATAGACGTAAGCGACGGTCTTTCCAAGGAGCTCCACATAATCGCTGAGACGAGCGGTGTGGGGATGGAGATCAGGGGTGAGGACATTCCTATCGTGGATGAGGTTCGGGAAGCCGCCCGTGCCCTTGGAATCAGTCCCCTGGAGATAGCCCTGGCCAGCGGAGAGGAGTTCGAGCTTGTTTTTACTCTCCCGGAAGAAAAACTGCATGAGTGCAGGGCGGACTGCCACGTGATAGGCAGGGTTACGGAAGGGAGGGGGGTCTACATTACTTCCCAGGGAAAACGGTTAAAAATGCCCCTCCTGGGCTGGGAACACTTCAGTGCAGTCCGATCAGGCAGGTATAGACAGTTGTTCCGATAAAGTTTTAAGGCACCCCATGGAGTAGAATTTAGGTCATGACTATGGTGGAGAGTATTTCATCGGAGGTTTCCCAGTATTTCTCGGTGCTCAGGGGCGCGTCGGTGGAGTACATAGCCCTTGCGCTGGTGACGTACTACGTCAGCGTTCTGCTGTACGCGCTCAGGTGGAGGCTCATACTCCGGGGCATTGGCAGGGAGGCTCCCATGGGGGAGCTCGTGAAGGCAATAATGGCCTCGATATTCATGAATAACGTTACCCCCATGAGCCGGGGCGGGGGGGAGCTTCTGAGGATAGCGTGGGTCTCCAGGAGGGTGAACATCCCGGCCGGTATGTCTGCTGTCAGCATAGTCTACGAACGGATACTGGAAACCATCCCGGTGATGGTGCTGTTCCTGGTTGGGCTGACCTACTTCTCATCCGAACCGGCAGTACCTGTCGCCATCGGGGCGGCGGGTATAGCGCTGATCTGGATAAAGTGGGACTCCTTCGTCAGGGTGTCCCTCAGGGTGTTCCGTACTGAAGCAACCCCGGAAGAGCTGAAGCGCATAACTGCACTTAGGAGCCTCCATAACATCAACTTAGCTGCCGTTGGCCTCAGCTCCGCGGTGTGGGTGCTCGATGTTGTACGTCTGAAGCTGATAACACTGGCCTTTGGTCTCAGTCTCTCGTGGGGGCTCGTGGCCGTTGTCTCGGTAGCAAACCTGGTTCTCGGCCTGATGGCGTTCACACCCGGAGGGATCGGCATCATTGAGGGCGGACTGGTGGGGACTTTGATACACTTTGGGCTCCCCTCCACTCTGGCGGTCTCTGTGACCCTGCTGGAAAGGCTGGTCTCCTACGTGATCAGCAGTGCGGTGGGCTTTTTGGTGCTCCTGACGTCTGGAGGGGTTGAAATATGGAGAGCCTTAAGATCGCAATAGCCAGCGACTGGTTCTACCCTAAAATCGGGGGCATTGAGTCGCACATTGATGAGCTGGCCCGCAACCTTTCCGCCATCGGCCACGAACCGTACGTTATAACCCACGACTACAGGTATATGAAGCCCTATCCGGACAGCTTCCCCTATCCGGTTGTCCGTTTTTCCGCGGCCCTGTACTTCAGGAAGTACCACGCAAGCATCGGCATAAGCCAGCTGATGAAAATAAACGAGTTCTACAAGAGGGCCGACTTTGATATAACCCACATCCACAGCATATACTCACCCCTCGCGGTGGCCGTCTCAAAGGTGTCCAGGGGAATAAGGAACGTCCCTGTAGTTGCCACAAACCACTCGTTCTACGGTAGCCCCCTGCTCGACCCCATAGTGGGGCCCTTTGTGCGGTACAACCTCCGGAGGGTTGATACGTTCATCGCGGTCAGCACCCCTGTAGCAGAGGACACAAGGGAACTCATGGGGAGGGCCCTGAAAAACCGCCCGGTGGTTGTGATTCCAAACGGGATTGACGTTAAGAAATGGCGCCTCCCGGAAACGGAGGAACGCGAGAAGGCCCGCAGGGATATAGGGGTTCGGGATGAGCTCGTCATCCTGTACCTCGGGAGAATGACCGAGAGGAAGCAGGCCCACAGGATACCTTTTATGATTAAAAAGGCCCTGGAAGAAAGCGGTTTTCCTAAGAAGAAGCTCAGACTCGTGATGATAGGGGACGGGCCGATGAGGCCCCTGCTGGAGAAAAACTTGGTACAAACTGGTGTCGGGGAAGTGGCCGAGCTGTACGGCTTCATGGAGAGGGGAAGGCTCCTGCCGGTTTACTGGGCCGCTGACGTGGTCTTAATGCCAGGGATCCTGGAGGCGTTCCCCGTGGTCGGGCTTGAGGCTATGGCTACAGGAACCCCGATTGTCGGGAGAAACGAAAGCGGGCTGTCCGACATGGTGGTTCACGGTGTCACCGGCCTCCTTGCAGATAGTGAGGAGGGGATGGCGCGGAACCTCGCCGAGGTTCTCAGAAACCCTGAGGTGCTCGCCGACATGGGTGTAGAGGCAAGGAAGCGGGCTGAAAAGGAGTTCTCTTGGGAGGTCATCCTGCGGCGCATCCTGTGGGTGTATCGCTTCACGATGGAGGCGGGGAGAGAAACTGACGGAAGGTACCTGATGTACAGGCTCATGAGGAGGCTGGGATGATGAGGGTTTTAATGACGTTTGATGTTGAACACGACTGCCCCCCTTACCTGACGAGCACCAGGGGTATGGAGATGGGACTTCCGAGGGTTCTGGATCTCCTCTCGGAAAAGGGCGTCAAGGCGACCTTTTTCTTCACGGCCAGAATGGCCGAGAAATTTCCCGAGCTCGTGAAACGTGTCGTTGATGAGGGACACGAGCTGGGAAGCCACGGTTATGACCATGAGAGGCTCGACAGGATAGAACCCGAAGCTGGCAGGAAGGCGATAGAGAAGTCTTTGGCGGTTCTCCGGAAGTTCGGGGATGTTGTGTCGTTCAGGGCCCCCAACCTGCAGTTCCCTAATTATTATTATGATATACTCTCGAAGAACGGCATCCTGGTGGACTCGTCAAAGGCCGTCTATAAGGGCTACCGGGGTGGGATAAGGCTTTTCGGGAACGTCCTTGAGGTTCCTGCATCGGTAACCTCCTCGGTACTGCGCCTTCCCTGGGGGATACAGCGCTTCATCCACAGCGTGCTGGGTGAGCCAAGGGTATATTTTGCTCATCCGTGGGAGTTCGTGCCGATGCAGGGCGAAAGGATACGGTGGGACTGCAGGTTCAACACAGGAGACAGGGCCCTTGAGCTCCTTGCGAGGCTCATTGACTACCACAGAAGGAATGGTGCAAAGTTCCTGACCATGGGGGATTACCACGATGAACACACCAAAGACTTAAACGGGGCTAGCCGTATTTAAGTTGGTGAGGCCCATGAGGGAAGCCCTTTACTGGGAGCATGAGGGCGGATACAGGGTGAGGTGCACGCTGTGTCCGGTCAACTGCATAATTGATGATGGCCATACCGGCTCCTGCCGCGTCAGGAAAAACATCGGGGGGAAGCTCTACACGCTCAACTACGGTAAGGTCTCCTCCATAGCCGCGGACCCCGTCGAAAAGAAGCCCCTCTTTCACTTCTGGCCGGGTTCCTGTGCCCTGTCCATAAGCTCTGTAGGGTGCAACATGCACTGCAGGTACTGCCAGAACTGGGAGATAAGCCAGGCCGGGGAAGAGTTTCCGTACCTCCGAGACGTACCGCCGAGGGATGTAGTCTCGCTCGCGCAGAGGTACGGCTGTGAGAGCATAGCATACACGTACAATGAACCTGTGGTGTGGTACGAGTTTGTCCTTGACACTGCGAAACTTGCAAGGAGGGAAGGCATCCACAACCTGCTCATTACGAACGGCTACATCAACGAGGAGCCCTTCAGGGAACTCGCACCCTACATTGACGCCATGAATATAGACATAAAAGCCTTTAACGACGGCTTCTACATGAGGGTAACGGGGGTTCCCGGAGGGGAGCCAAGCAAGAAGACGGCGGTTCTGGCTAAGAGGGAGTTCGGCATCCACGTCGAGCTTACGTACCTGATTATTCCCACGCTCAACGACCGTGAGGAGGAGATAAGAGCTTTTGCGAGGTGGGTGGTTGAGGAGCTCGGCGATGATACGCCTGTCCACTTCTCACGCTTCTTTCCCCACTACCGGCTGACCGACCTCCCACCCACCCCCGTACGAACCGTCGAAATGGCGTACAGGATTGCCAGGGAGGAGGGGCTGAAGTTCGTTTACATCGGCAACGTGCCGGGTCATGAGGGAGAGAACACGTACTGCCCGAAATGCGGCAAACCTTTAATAGTGCGCTGGGGATTTGAGATTACGGAGTACCACATAAAGAATGGGAAGTGCGAATACTGCGGTGAACCCATCCCCGTTGTCGGGACGTACCTGAAAAAGCGATATAACTGGATGTGGTGGTGAAATTGGCGGAAATCGAGGTTATTTTTTACATAGAAGGAATGGGAAGCGACAAGAAAGCTTTAGAAAGGGCCTTGGCCGAGACTGCTGAAAGCATCAGGAGTGAAAGGAACATCAGATTAAAGCGTCTTTCCGTTGAGGAAGTCATCGAAAACCCCGGAGAGGATACTCTGAAGTACTCCGGCCTCGTGGAGGCCCACATGGTGGCTGACTTCGAGGACGTCGTCCGGCTGGCCCTGAGGTATTCTCCGGCCGTTGTGGAGATCATTTCCCCTGGCAGGGTGGAGGTTCACTCCAAAGACCTGATGAAGGTTCTTGGAGAGGTGTCCCTCGTTATGGGTAACCTCATGAAGCAGTTCGGCGGCCTTGCCGTCTATCCAAAGCTTGAGGATGTCCCAGAGCCGAGGATCGGATACTCCCGCGAGGAAATAGAGGAGCTTATTGTGGAGGACAGGAACATTCTGTACCGCTTCGTCATTGAGGTGTTTGGAGAAAGTGAAGAGTCCATAAGGGCAACCATGTCCAGAGCGCTAGATTTTGAAGGGTGCAGGATAAACAAGCTGGTCATTGAGGGGGACGTGGTTGAGGGCAGGTTTAAGGGCCTTCTGGCCGCTGAGCTCCTGTCCAGTTTTGAGACCCTGGTTCAGCTCACCGCAAAGTACGCCCCGGTTGCCATCTCAGTACTTGAGCCCGAGGTTGTTGACATCACGGCTTCCGAGCTTCAAAATGCGCTCACGGATATAGGGGCCTTCGTTAATGAGCTTGTCACGAGGCCCGTGAAGAAGCGGCTCATGGAAAAGAAGAACACGGAGTTTAAACTGGGCACTTGATATTATCGGCAAAAGGCGAAAAAGCTATAGGCATTTAATTAAGCTCCCTTTCATTTTTACGGCAATGAGCGAGCTTTTTTTAAGCAGAGAAAGGGTCTGAAAGCGAAAAGTATATATACCCTAATCGAGTAGAAACCCATTGACAATATGCATTAGACCATCCTAGGGCGTAAGCCCAAAGTTAAGGAGGTGTTGGGAAATGAAAGTGAAGAAGATCGCGGCCCTTGCCATCGGTGCCGCAATGGTTGGAGCCACCATGGGCCTCGCCAGCGCTCAGGAAAGCATGCCGCCAAAGAGCTTCTTTGTTAACGCCGATGGAACCCCGAACGTTAAAATCGTCGTTGGAAGCAACGCCGCTGCGATGGATGTTGCCAGCGCCGCTGACATAGCGGTTGCCCTTGGAAGCCTTCTCTACACCAAGGAGCAGACTGACGCTCAGGCTGATTACGTCAAGATCAAGGTTGACCACCCCGCTGAAACTGTCGCCCAGTGGACCATCTACGCCTACGACTACCAGACCATGACCAGGGACCACGGAATGAGCTACGGCGACAGCGACTTCCAGAACTGGGCCACCGACTACGACCAGCTCGGCGCCACCTACTGGTGGAACGGCGCCTACGACGCTGACGGCAACCAGATCGGCTTTGTCTACAACTACACCGAGTGGAGCCAGGCCTTCAGCGTCCCGGTTCACCTCGAGAACAAGGACAGCGTCGACACCTACAACGACGTCAACTGGCACATAACCCTCAGCAACATCCAGCTCTCAGCCGACAACTGGGGCGGAACCATCCCGCCGAAGAGCGCCGACCTCGTCATCGGCGAGAACAACGTCAAGGTCTTTGTTGACTACGTCCTCTACAACTACAGCATCACTACGACCGTCACCACCAGGGAGGCCATGCCCGAGTGGGGCATCTCCGAGGTCACCGACACCCAGAGCGAGTACTACATCGGTGACACTTGGGAGGTCCAGGCCAACGGCGGCAGCATAGTCGGCGACCCCATCGTTGACGGTGTCAGGGAAGGCGACACCTTCACCGTCTTCGGCAAGGAGTACACCGTCCTCGAGATCCCGGACAACACCACCTTCGTCGGCGGTGTCTACAAGGGCAAGTACTCGATCCAGAGGGGCAGCCAGCAGGAGATCGACGGCTGGAAGATCGTCCTTGAGGACATAACCCTTCCGGGCATCGGCGAGGAGGGCGTCTTCGTCACCGTCTACGACCCGTACGGAAATCTTGCCAAGGACGTTGACGGCAACGACGTCATAAAGGAGTTCGTCCCGCTCGGAACCGCCGTCGAGTTTACCGGCTCCGACGGCAAGAAGATCAGGATCAAGCCCACCAACGTCTTCGTGGGTATGGATCCTGAGAACGTCTTCGCCGACATCGAGGTCTCAGTCAACATCCAGACCTTCACGAGCGGTGAGTACACCATTACCTACGATGGAAAGAGCTGGGTTATGTACCTCGGAATTGCCGACGAGGGCGGAACCTACGTCATCAAGAACGTCACCCTCTACAACAAGGACGAGCTCAAGGGCAACCCGGTCGACATCTTCGGCAAGTACGACCTCGGCTACAGGTTCGAGTCCAAGACCCTCAAGGAGGCTGACGTTGACTACGACATAAACGGCGACGGCGACAAGGAAGACACCCTCATGGTCGCCTACGCCTACGTCTACCTCAAGGAGAAGGAGGGCTGGAGCGAGACCGTTGAGTTCCAGGTCGGCGACGACTACAACGGAGGCACCATATCTGCCATCGAGACCAAGGTCATGACCAACGTCGTCAAGCCGGTCTCAGAGCCGATAACCTACATGGACTTCGAGATCAACATGGACGACCCCGGAGCGAACCTCATCCTCATCGGTGGTCCGGTTGCCAACACCATAACCAAGTGGCTCGTTGACCAGGGAATCAGCCAGGTTGACTGGTACAACAGCCCAGGCGACATCGAGTACCTCCAGGACGTCTTCGGCAACTACGATGTTGTCATCGTTGCCGGTGCCACCAGGAACGAGACCAGGGCCGCCGCCAAGAAGCTTATGGACTACCTCGCTGGCCTCTGAAGGCCTTTCCTTCTATTCTAATTCCTTTTCTGGAGGTTTTAACATTGGAGCCCAGAAAACTCGCTGCAGTGGCAGTGCTCCTGTTTGTGTTCGTGGCCCCCCTGGCGTATCTGGGGGCGGCGTATCACAGCTACGCGGGGCTTGTTGACCCGCAAAAGCCAAAGGCGTCTGCGGACTACGTTGTTGTATACACACTTTCCGCCCAGTTCTATGTCCTGACGAAGGAAAAGTATGAGGGACTTATCAGTTCTGGCTATCTTCTTCCTGAGGGATCGAAAATCTTTAACGTCACGCTGGAAAGCTTCATAACGGGCAGCCCGGAGGTTGACCTGAATCTGACGCTCAGGAGCCCCTACGAATACTTCACCATCGTCGTTGGTGCCCCCTCGGTGGCTGACTGCAAGGACAGCCCCCAGCTCTACGTGGGCGACTGCAGGTATAGGACAATAACCGTCTCGGAGGTATCGGGGGTTGTGTCGAACATATTCTCCACCAACTACTACCTCCGGGCACTCCAGATGGGATACGACAACAAAACCGCCAGGGAGTATGCTTCCAACCAGACATGGCTGAGGTACCGCAAGAGGTATCTGACGTTCTGGACGAAGATAGACATCGGGAGGGGCAAAATAGGAAACCCCGAACACCTTGTCGTGCTCCTCATCGGGCCCGCTGAGGGCGCAAGGGAGAACAAGATATTTGCCCCCCGGAGGGGGGTTCTGGTGATTGAGGGGACAACTGACGAAACCCTCAGGGCAGAGGTGATCCTAATAGAGAACCTCATAGGGTTCAAATGGCCCCAGGGCAATACCACCCAAACGATTACAGGGTGATGATGTCCTTTAACAGTTCTCTTTTATCCTCTCCCACGGTTCTGAAAAATGCGTCAGCGCTTTCAAAGGGGCGTTTCGCCAGGATCTTGGTGGCGGTTTTCTTTCCGATGCCGGGGAGCCACATCAAAACCCTTGGACTTTCCCGGTTAATGTTTACGGGGACTGGTATTCCAGTGATGCTCCTGAATCCGTGATCCACTATCACCACGTCGTAGAACCTGTTGAGCTCCACCTCTTTGGGCATGCCGATTATCAGCGGGTAGCTCCCCATCTGTCTTCCGTATGTGAGTCCATTGTCAAAGACCTCCGCCCTGACGCCGCGCAGAACCGTTCCAACCGGGACGACCCTCTTCAGCATTGGCAGGTCTATCTCGTGGCGTATTTTGTACCGGTAGTGCTGAATCATCTTTTTGTGCTTCTCAGTCTTTACCTTGCTACGCAGGTGCCACAGGGGGGTTCCGGGAAACACTACCACCTGGCGGATGTTGATGCGCCTCACCATCAGTCCATCATCAAGGAGCCTTTTGAGGAACTGGAAGGTTATTTCGTAACTCTTTTTGCTCTCCCCCGGAAGGCCGAAGATTATATTTATGCCGGGAAGGAGCCAGGGCATGCCGTTGGGGCCCCTTTTGGCGCCGATTCTGTTGAGTATTCGAACGGCCTCATACGTCTCTTCCGCTGTCGCATTGAGGTTGTTGAGCTTTGCCACCTTCGGATCGGCGCTCTCAAGACCGAACGCAACAACGTTTCCCGGAGTGCCGTACATGATCAGCGCCTTTGCGATCCTCGTACTCTCTTCTGGGTAGTTGGCTATCACGGCGGGGTTTGCATTGTCAACGTGGAGGGTCTTCACGTCCGGTGCCACCCGCCGGATGCCGGAGAAGAGCCTTTCAATGGCGTCTGGGTTCGGGATGGGAACCCTGCCATGGGGCTTCGCCATATATGAAAAGATGCAGCTCTGACGCCCCACCCTAAAATGCCTCACCCCCAGCTCGTAGAGCGCTTTCACCTCAGCCATAACATCCTCCGCAGGCCGATCCTCTATCCGCCTGTACCTGACCGGCTCGGTACAGAAGGAGCACCCTCCTATCCCCATGGCTTTGGGGCATCCCCGCTGGGTCTCTATCTCCACTATTACAAAGTCAGGGTAGCCCGGGAACTGTCTCACAACCTCTGCTCCGATAACGGCGTAGTCCCTCAGCTCGCGGTAAGTCCTTAGGCGGAACGGGTCGGCGTCGGCCGGGGAGGTCAGGTAGTCGTGCAGGAAAGCCTCGAGGTCACCGTAAACTATGTGGTCAAAAACGGACTGGGCTAGGAGGAACTCGCGGGAGGTTATCATGGTGCCCCCGGCGTGGGCTGAACCCATGAACGCAGGTCCTCCAAGAATTTTTGTTCCTGAGAACGGTCTCAGAAACTTTGCAACCTCCTCCACTTGAGCAGGAACTGCGGACAGATACTTTCCCGGTGTGTGGAGTCCGCCAATATAGACAATGAGGTTGGCCTTTTCCAGTATTTTCCGGACTTCCGGGAAGTTGGGAGTTTTGTTCTTTGTCTTCACGCCACGCTCGCCCTCAAAGGCCGCCCGGAGGTCGTCTATCGTGAGGTAAAATATCCTCGCATCTTTTCGGGCCTTTTTTATGGCCCCGTAAGCGTAGCGGGGGTATATGCCCAGATATGGGGGAACACCGAGGCCTGCCGGTTCATCGGTGTAGCCGTCTATAATGGCAACTATCATGGTCTGGACTTCTCAGACCATTTTAAAAAATAATCGCCGGCAAATATTGGGCTGTAGTGAGACTACTTCAAGATTCCCTCTGCCGTGAGGAACTCCTGAATTTCAAGAACATCCTTTGGAGACAGCTGAAAGACGCGCTTTTCGGCATGGGGCATTCTGGAAAACATGCCCCTAACCTTCTTGAACTCCTCCCTGCTCAGACCGAGCATGTGATGGGACTTCTTCAGGGCCGCCAGAGACGTGCTCCTGCGGTGCTGGAAGAGCGCCTTCACCAGATCCTCGTTGAGTTCCACCATTTCGTTCCCCGGCTTGGGTTCGAGAACGACGACGGCAGAGTCCACCTTGGGCCTCGGCCAGAAAGCCCCTCTTCCGATTCTCTCCACCAGCTCAGCGTAAGCTTTCGCCCGAATCATCAGGGATAGCCGGGAGTAGTTCCGGTCGCCCGGCTTGGCGACCATCCTCTGGGCGAACTCCAGCTGGTATATGAGGACGGCCCTTTCAAATTCATACTTCAAAAAGCGGAAGGTTATTGGGGAGGAAATCTGGTATGGGAGGTTGGAGACTATCTTGTTGAACTCGGGGAACTCGACCCTCAATGCATCGCCCTCTATTATTTCGACGTTTGGCCAGTCGTACTCCTTTCGGAGTATCTCAACGAGGCGATGGTCTTTTTCAATGGCGTAGACCTTGCCGGCCCTCTTGCTCAGGGCATCGGTGAGGACACCAAGACCGGGACCAACTTCGAGAACTATGTCCCTCTCACTCAGCTCTGCCCTCTCGACGTTCCTCTCAATTATATCCGGGACTACCAGAAAGTTCTGGCCAAGGTCAGAATTCGCCTTCAGGTTGTATTTGGAAATGAGAGAAAAGAGGCGCTCCCTCATACGCGGAATATCCTCCTTGATCCCACGAAGAGTCTGTACCGATCCTTGCCCTCAAGTTCATCCACAACGCGCTTTGCTATCATCTTGGCTGGATCGGGGAGCCCCTTAACGCGGTGGCGCAGATCCTCAAAGCTCTTGAACGGCTCCTTCTTGCGCTCCTCAATTATCTCCCACATGTGCTTTTTGCCTATACCAGGCAGGAGCTCAAGGCTGTGCAACCTATTGGTTATCGGGGGTGCCACGTTGAAGAACTGGACAAAGCGCTCCTCATTGTTCTTGACTATCTCCTCAACAACATAGGGCAGTTCTGCCTTGGCAGTGGCCGTCAGGTCGTCGTAGTGTATCTTTTTGTTGATCATTAGGATCTTATCCCTCTGCCCCTTACCTATGAATACCCTCTCGTAGAGCATGAGATCCTCCTTGGGGGCGACCTCCAGTAATGTGAACGCTTTTTCACCTATGACTTGGGCAACCGGTCTGCCGGTCCGTCTGCCTGTTTTTAGATCTGTATATCCCTCCGGGAGATAGTCTAGTACATAGGCGTACTCTTCATACTCAACATTCCGCCTCTTCTTTTCGAGGCTTTCCCTGTAAGAGTGTCTCCGGTACCTATCCATAGTCTCTCCCCCAGAAATTATACCCTCCCGGGTTTTTATACTTTGTCTAGGGAGAAAAGAAAAGGGGCTAATCCTCAGGGCGGTATTCGTCGAGGAGCCGGATTATCTCCTCAGCCTCCTCCCGGGTGGGCATGTAGTCCTCCTTGGCAAAGATAACGCGGATGTCAAAGTAGTCCTCCGGGAGCAGGTCAACGAGCTTTGACGCTATCCTTTCGTCAATCCACTCAAAGCGCTCCATTAGCTTCTCCTTCAGCTCAACCGCCTGCCCCGGCTTTAGCTTGGCAAAGCGCTCGGCGTGTTCAAGGCTGACCCTGGCCTCATAGAACATGGGCTCCTCGGGATTTTCCTCCATCCCCTCTGCCCTGCGCCTCTCGAGGAGCTCCCTCGTCTCAGCTATGGTGAGGTACCGCTCCTCGAGCTTCTTCCGCCCGATCATGCTCATCCCTTCTGAGCCCTGAGGTGGACCGGGTGTATGAAGAAGGTCTTAACCTTCCCGCCGTCCCTTATCTGGACGACGTAGGCATCGCCGCGCTTCCCAACGACGGTTCCCGTTCTTCCGTGGAACCTCGGGTCGGGCATGCCCTTGTGGTAGCTGGGCTCGATGACGATGTGAACCTTCTGTCCAACCTCGAACTCCTGAAGGAACCTCGTGAGCGGCGGGAGGCCCCTCTTCCTAGGGCTCTTGCTGAGCTTACCGCGCGTCTTCCTCCTAAAGCTGTGGGCTTTCTGGACCATTCCAATCACCTCACGGGGTTTTATCAATCACACAGCAAACTTAGCTGCATACAGATCCTGGGGCTTTTCAGACCTTTTCAGCGTACAGACTAAGCCTGTTATGGCTCCGCTATGCATTCGAAGAGAACCGTTTATAAAGTTTTCAGTCATCAAGGATGTTCAGCACGTCCAGCCTTTCGCACCATGCAGGTTTGCCTAAAAGATCGCTGACACTTGGCTTTGTTCTGCCCCTGTCTCCTGATATCAGCTCCTTGATGTAGAGGCCCCCATCGGTTATCAGCCTGAGCTCAAAGTGGGTCTCATCGAGCCACCTGGCCTCTGCCAGGTGCACCTTTCTGACCCTTACCTTGTCCGCCCTTGCCTTCCTCACCCTCCAGGGGGTCCGCTGGTGGATTTCAATCCCCGTAAGTTTTCTGGCTACCTCCTTGGCCTCTTCAGGAGTCACACCGTCCTCTACAAAAACCAGAGCCAGGTATTCCTTGCGGTGGTTCTTGGTGAGGATCCTTTCGGCCTCTTTCGGGGAGACAAAGCGCAGGTCAAGGACTTCCACTTTTCCGCTCGCGTCTATCTCCTCCGCTATGGCATTGAGGTTCAGCCTCCTCTTTTTGGGGCGTTTAATCTCAACGATGAAGGGCCTGCCGTTGCCAAGCATCCTGACGTCGATATCCTCCCTCCCGGCACCCTTGAAGACGCACTTGCCGCCGCTTGCCTTCGAGAATGATCTGCAGATAATCGAGGCAACGCTGTCCTCAAAGTCCGGCAGGGGAGTCTGGGGAATCCCACGGACAAGCTTTCTATACCTCCCGTAAACGTAGAGCGGGTTGATCTGAAGCTCGATTTCCCCGGAGTAGGGCTCAACTATGAAAACGACGTCCGGGTTCTTGGCGGTGTCCTTCCCGACGGCCAAACCAAAGGCTTTCCCAAGTTCACGGTTGAACTCGCGGTTTATGGGCTCAGCGGTCTCTATCCCAAACTCCTTCCAGATGGCCTCTTCCTTCTCGCGGATTTCTGGAGGGAAGCGTGAACCTACGAGGAATGTATCAAACTTTATTCCGGCGGAGGCCTCCTTCATCTTCTCCACAAATTCAGGAATACTCTCAAAAATGTCCCCGCAGAGGGCGCATTTCTCTGGCTCATGTATCAAGGGCAGCCCTCTGGCCGATCGCTCCATGTTGAGGACAAAACGTACCGCCCTCCCCCGCTCTTCATTTGTGCCCCTGCCCAGTTTTGCAAAGAGCCTCCCAAGGCAGTGGTTGCAGAGTGCATGTTTTTCTAGCACCCCTTCTGCCGTTTTGACTATCATTGTCCCACCCTAAAGCTTTTTATTGGTCCGACCGAAGTAGGGCCGATGATGACTCGAAGGGCCAGGATAATAAAGCTTTTGGAAGAGAGGGACTATTCACCGAGCGAGATAGCCTCTGCCCTTGATCTCCGGGGTAAGGGGTCGAGGAGGCTCGTGATCGAGGAGCTTAGGGTGGTGCAGAAAATCCTGAAGCGGGAAGGCAGGGTTCTACTAATCAAGCCGGCTGAATGCAGGAGCTGCGGGTTCGTTTTCAAGCCGGAAATAAAAATCCCCTCTCGCTGTCCCAGGTGCAGATCCGAATGGATAGAGGAACCCCGGTTTAAGATAGGAACGAGATGAGGTGTTGGAGATGGGAAAGGTTGAGGAGTTCATGAGGAAGTACGGCGTTGGGGTCGGCGACCTTGTCAGGATAAAGAAGAGGGAAGGTGGGGAGATCCTGACCTATGAGGGCATACTCATGCCTCCCTACGAGCTGTCGGAGGGGAAAACGGTAACCATAAAGCTTGACAGCGGCTACAACGTGGGAATTCTCATAGACGCAATAGAGAGTGTTGAGGTTCTGGAAAAGGCGGGGGAGGGTGTCAAGACGGCGTTCAAGGAGGTTCTCCCGCGGAGGGAGGGCCTCCCGGGCGTCACAATCCTTGGCACCGGCGGAACCATAGCTAGTAGGATAGACTACAAAACGGGCGCCGTCCATCCGGCCTTTACGGCCGAAGAGCTTGCCAAGGCTGTACCTGAAATATTTGAGATGGCCAACGTAACGCCCAGGCTCATAATGAACATACTGAGTGAGGACATGAAGCCAGAATACTGGGTGAAAATTGCAGAGGAAACGGCGAAGGCCCTCAACGGTGGGGAGGACGGCGTTGTTATTGCCCACGGGACGGACACGATGGCGTACACTGCCTCTGCACTCAGCTTCATGCTCCGCGGCCTAGGCAAACCCGTCGTCCTCGTTGGTGCCCAGAGGAGTTCAGACAGACCGAGCAGCGACTCCGCCATGAACCTCACCTGCGCGGTGAGGATGGCGGTAAGTAATGTCGCAGAGGTCATGGTGGTGATGCACGGCGAGACTAGCGATACGTACTGCCTGGCACACCGCGGCACTAAAGTCAGGAAGATGCACACAAGCAGGAGGGACGCCTTCAGGAGTATTAACGACGTCCCGATAGCTAGGGTGTGGCCTGACAGGGTGGAGCTCCTCAGAAGCGACTACAGGAGAAGGAACGGGGGCGAGGTCTGGGTTGACGGCAAGATGGAGGAAAAGGTGGCCATGCTCAAGATATACCCCGGGGTCAGCGGTGAACTTCTCGACTTCCTTGTGGACAAGGGCTACAAGGGTGTGGTCATAGAGGGAACCGGCCTCGGTCACGTCCCCCAGGACTTCATACCCCACGTAGAGAGGGCTGTTGAGGAGGGTATGGCGGTCTGCGTTACAAGTCAGTGCCTTTACGGCAGGGTGAACCTCAATGTCTACTCCAACGGCAGAAAGCTCCTGAAGGCGGGGGCGATACCGTGCGAGGACATGCTTCCCGAGACGGCCTACGTCAAGCTCATGTGGGTGCTCGGACACACAGGGGAGCTGAGTGAAGTCCGTGAGATGATGCTGAGGAACTACGCCGGCGAGATAACACCCTACACGAGGTTTGACACGTTCCTGAGGTGATGGAGATGGCGGAGAAGTTTGACTACAAGGAACTCGGCCTCAAGGTAGGTCTTGAGATTCACAGACAGCTTGACACAAGGAAGCTGTTTTCACCCGTTCCGAGCGAGCTTGCCGAGGGTGTGGACTTCACCTTCGAGAGGCGTCTGAGGCCCACCATGAGCGAGCTCGGGGAGGTAGACCCGGCTGCACTTGAGGAGTTTAAGAAGGGGAAAAAGTACATTTATGAGGGTAGCTACGAGCTTGCTGACTTGGTCTATATGGACGAGGAGCCGCCGAGGGGGCCGGATCGCGAGGCACTTGAAGTGGCCCTCCAGATAGCCTACCTCCTGAACGCAAAGCCAGTTGATGAAGTCCACTTCATGAGGAAGATAGTCATTGACGGCTCGAATGTTTCGGGCTTCCAGAGGACTGCGATAGTCGCCATGGATGGGAAGGTTGACACCCCGTGGGGAAGCGTTGGCATCCCAACGGTCTGCCTTGAGGAGGACGCGTGCAGAATCGTTGAGAGGAAGGAGAAGGAGGTAATCTACCGCCTCGACCGCCTCGGAATCCCACTGGTGGAGATAAGCACCACCCCCGACATTCACCACCCGGAGCAGGCTAAGGTCGTCGCTAAGTTCATAGGCGACGCACTGAGGGCCACGAGGAAGGTGAAAAGAGGTCTAGGAACGATAAGGCAGGATCTCAACGTCTCGATCAGGGGTGGCGCGAGGGTCGAGATAAAGGGCGTCCAGGAGCTTGACATGATACCCATCATCATCGAGAGGGAAGTTGAGAGGCAGGTAAATCTGCTCAAGATACGCGAAGAGCTCCGCGAGAGGGGCGTCAAGCCCGAGGACATAAAGGAAGAATTCCACGACGTCACCGAAATCTTCGAGAACACCGGCTCGAAGATAATCGCGCGGACGATAAAGAGCGGCGGAAAGGTTCTCGCCGTTAAACTCCCCAAGTTCCGCGGGCTTATCGGCAGGGAGATTCAGCCGGGCAGGAGGCTCGGCACCGAAATGGCGGACAGGGCCAAGAAGTACGTCAGGGGCATCTTCCACATCGACGAACTACCAAATTATGGAATCACCGAATTAGAGGTTAACGCAGTTATCGAAAAACTCGGACTCCGGGAGGAAGATGCATTTGTCCTGGTCGCTGCAGAGGAGGAGACCGCCAAGAACGCCCTCCGCGAGGTTCTCCAGCGCGCTAGAGAGGCCATTGAGGGCGTCCCAGAGGAGACGAGGAGGGCCTTACCGGACGGAAACACCCAGTACATGCGCCCGCTCCCCGGCAAGGCCAGGATGTACCCGGAGACTGACATACCGCCCATACTCATAACTCCGGAGATGAAGAAGGAAATCCTCTCCAGCCTGCCCGAGCTCCCGCAGGAGAGGGTTGAGCGCTTCGTGAAAGAGTACAAGATAGACAGGAGCCTCGCTGAAACCCTCGTGAACGACGAGCGCGATGAACTCTTCGAGGAGCTCATCCAGAAAGGTGTCAAGCCCTCCCTCGCGGCCTCGGTACTGGTGGTTGTCCTCAAGGGCCTCAAGAAAGAGGTACCTATAGAGAACATCACAGACGAGCACATCAGGGAGGCCTTTGACCTCTATTTGAGCGGAAAGATCGCCAAGGAAGCCTTCGAGGAGATATTCAAGGAGCTCGCGGAGAACCCTGCCAAGAACGCCGCTCAGGTGGCCGAGGAGAAGGGACTGACGCTCCTCAGCGAGGAAGAGGTCGAGAGGATAATCAACGAGGTTATCCATCAGAACATCGAGGTCATCAAAGCGAAGGGAATGGGCGCGATGGGCATGATAATGGGAAGGGCAATGGCGAAGCTCCGCGGCAGGGCCGACGGAAAGCTCGTCAGCGCTCTGGTCAGGAAGAAGATTCAGGAAATCTCCAGCTGAACTTTTCTCTTTTCTTCTGTGGGGGCTTTAAGAGGGTCAGAGCATCGGCTCCTCATCACTTGTCAGAGTGAGGGAAATAGTCATCATCCCCGAGGTTACTTCTGCAATGTCAGAGCTTTTAAATTATGCCTGCCGACTGGAGCATCATTTTTAAACCCCAAAGAGTACCTTTACCGATGGGTTTCAAGAGACGTGTTAAGGAAACACTTAACATCTGGACACAGAGGAAGACTTTCACATACATTCGTGTTAGGTGTGCGGTTCTTTCGGATTGTATGAGGCGCATTAATAAACTCCTGGAATCCAAAAGGGTGCGTTATACCGTGCTCTTTGAGCCCGATACTTACCTGCTGACAAGTATTGCGGAGCCCCTCTACGAGAGGGGGAATTTTCTGGTGTTGATAGAGCTGAGGGATGAGCTCAGCCGTGCGTTCTACCTGATCGAGTCTGACGTCCCGATAAACCTTGAAGGCATTCCAGAGGTGGAGTTCACCATAGCTTTCAGGTTGCGTAAAAAAGAGGGACTGGTTGCTCTTCTAAGGGTAATACACGAGAGAAAGGTCGGCGGAGCGAGGCATAAACACCGCTCCATGCTGAACTTCCTCACCAGCTTCTTTGGGAGCCTCTTTCTGTCCACAATAATGGATTTCGAGAGCTATTGGGTTCAGTTCATTATCATGATCATTCTGACGGTTCTCCTTTATCTGGTACTTGACTATCCCTTCTCATTGCTTTACTTTAAAGGGGTTGAAGTTGTATCAAGCGCGAAACAGTCCACAAAGGTCTTCGTTATTAAAGTTGGGAGAGTAGGAAATAAAAGAAGCTAACGCCCCAGCTCGGCGTGGGCTTTTGCCAGATGCTTTGCCGCTATCGCCGCTAACAAGGAGAGCTCCCCAGCCAAAACTGCGCCGGCGATTATCTCCGCGAACTTCCTGGCGTTCGTGCCTGCTGGTTCTCCACCGCCGGCGACGCCCATTATTGAGAGCGCTTCCCTCTGGGTTGGAACCCTCGTTCCGCCACCGACCGTTCCAATCTCCAAGCTCGGCATGGTTACGCTGATGTAGAGGTCTCCCTCGGGGGTGACCTCGGCGAGGGTTATGCCATGTGAGCCTTCGGTAATCTGCGCCTCGTCCTGACCGGTTGCGAGGAATATTGCACCAACGATGTTGCCAAAGTGAGCGTTGAAGCCGTAGGAACCTGCCTGAGCCGAACCTACGAGGTTTTTCCTGTAGTTAACCTCAGCTATGAGCTCCGGCGTCGTCTTCAGCTTTTTCTCCACAATCTCCCTCGGGATTACAGCCTCGGCTATGACGGTCTTTCCTCTTCCGTTGATGAAGTTCATGGCGTTGGGCTTCTTGTCGACGCAGAGGTTGCCTGAGAGGGCGAGATACTTCACGTCCGGGAACTCCTCCTCGATGACCTTCATTATCTCCTCGCTCGATATCGTCACCATGTTCATGCCCATGGCATCGCCGGTCTCGAACTCGAAGCGGAGGTAGAGGTTGTTGCCAACTATGTACGGCTTAACGTCGCGCAGCTTTCCATGTCTGGTGACCTTGCTAACGGCCTTTTCCTGGAGGTACTCAATGTTCTCCCTCACCCACTCGGCGACTTCCTTTGCCCTCCTCGCGTCAGGGCACTTGAGGAGCGGCGCGCGGGTCATCTTGTCATCTATGATAGTGGTCTTGACTCCCCCAGCTTCTGTGAGGGCTGAGCAACCCCTGTTTACGGAAGCAACGAGCGCGCCCTCGGTGGTCGCGAGCGGTATGTAGAACTCGCCCTTAGCGTACTCGCCGTTGATTTTAAGCGGTCCAGCGACGCCCATCGGTATCTGGACGACGCCTATCATGTTCTCGATGTTCTTGCCTATCAACCTGTTGGGGTCGATGGAGTAGTGGCCGATGTTCTCAAGGCTGACCCCAAGCTTCTTTTCAAGTGCCTTTCTCCTTATTTCAGTGGCTAGCCTCTTGTCACCGTTCGTGTACTTTTCGACCTGGTGGAGTTTAATCTCCCCGTTTGCAACCTTTTCAACAAGCTCTTCGACGTTCATGATGATCCCTCCAAGAATCAGCCGAATATCCACTCTTCGAGGACTTCCCCCGTTTCCCGAAACGCCACCGCGGCGTCACTCCTTGGGGAGTATTTGATCACGGGTACACCGGCGTTTATGGACTCGGGGACGGTGTAATCATGGGGTATCCAGCCGAGAACAGGCACCCCCATGTCCTCCTCAACCACTTCTATTATTTTGTCAACTATACTCTCCGATTCCCGAACCTTGTTTAGGATGACCCCTATGTTGAGGCCGTACCTCTCCCCGAGGGCCTTCAGCTTTTCGATCTCGTTTTCGACCATCTTCTCGAAGGAGTATATCGGTGATCTCTCGATCTCCACAACTATGAGCTGGTAGTTGGCTACCTCGAACGTGGGGAGTGTGTCGAAGGGTATGCCTGTGGGAGAATCAACAAACACCACTCCGAACTTGTATTTTACCTTCTCCAAGACATCAACGAGCCTCTTGGGTGATATCCCCAGAACATCGTGGAGCTGACTGCTTCCGGGCATCACGTTGACGCCGGTCTGGGGGTGTTTGTATATCGCCCATTCTGGATCCAGGTCGGGGTTTTTCAGGAGGGAATGGATTGTGTACTTCACCGTATCAAGCGCAAAATGGAATCCCAGGTTGGGGAGGTACAGATCGCCATCAACTGCTAAAACCCGATACTCCCTCATAGCCAGATAAGTACTCAGGTTTGCGGTGGTAGTGGTTTTTCCAGCCCCGCCACGACCCGTTACTATTATCACTGCCATTTCAGAACCCTCAACGGATGAATAACACCAACCGGATATAAGGTTTTCCAATCCTGTCCGGGGCAACGGTTCACGATAAGGTTTATATCATCGTCCCGTTTAGACAATGATTGTAAGGTTAAGGAGATGGTTGCCATGGCCGAAAAGATGCCGGCTATTGTAAAAACTAGGCCCGCTTACGGTGCTGAGCTCGTTGAGGTCGACGTTCCGAAGCCCGGTCCCGGGGAGGTTCTCATAAAGGTTCTCGCAACCAGCATCTGCGGGACTGACCTCCACATCTACGAGTGGAACGAGTGGGCCCAGAGCAGGATAAAGCCGCCCCAGATCATGGGGCACGAGGTTGCGGGTGAGGTAATAGAAGTGGGCTCAGGTGTGGATACCCTCCAAGAGGGTGACTACATAAGCGTCGAGACCCACATCGTCTGCGGCAAGTGCTACGCATGCAGGCACAACCGCTACCACGTCTGTCAGAACACGAAGATATTCGGTGTCGATATGGATGGTGTCTTCGCCGAGTACGCTATAGTCCCCGCCCAGAACGCCTGGAAGAACCCCAAGGACATGCCGCCCGAGTACGCTACCCTTCAAGAACCTCTTGGCAACGCAGTCGATACCGTTCTTGCGGGCCCAATTGCAGGAAGGAGCACCCTCATCACCGGTGCCGGCCCCCTCGGGTTGCTTGGCATAGCCGTTGCAAAGGCGAGCGGCGCTTACCCTGTCATCGTTTCCGAGCCGAGCGAGTTCAGGAGAAAGCTCGCCAAGAAGGTCGGTGCTGACTACGTCATCAACCCATTTGAGGAGGACCCGGTCAAGGCCGTCATGGACATAACCGACGGGGCGGGCGTTGAGGTTTTCCTCGAATTCAGTGGTGCCCCTAAGGCACTTGAGCAGGGTCTGACTGCAACAACCCCAGGGGGGAGGGTCTCCCTGCTCGGCCTCTTCCCGCGTGACGTCCCCCTCGACTTCAACAACCTCGTGATATTCAAGGCCCTTGAGGTTCACGGCATAACGGGCAGGCACCTCTGGGAGACATGGTACACTGTTTCGAGCCTCATCCAGAGCGGCAAGCTCAACCTCGACCCGATAATCACCCACAAGTATAAGGGCTTCGACAAGTTCGAGGAAGCCTTCGAGCTGATGAGGGCAGGAAAGACAGGTAAGGTCGTCTTCTTCCCGCACAAGGGGTGAGGATTTTTTCCCTTTTTCCTCCTTCCATGGCTCTCCCGGCACCGCAATTCTCTTAAGTTCTCCTACCCACTCACACCGGGAGGTGACACTATGGAACTGAGCTATCAGGAAAAGCTGACGCTCATAAAGCTCAACGAGGTTAAGAAAGCTGGGTTCAAGGACCTTGTGGATAGAATTGGCCTTGACCAGGTCGCTGTAATGCGTGCCGTCCTCGGGCTTCAGGCCAAGGGGCTGGCCAAACTGCATGAGAGGAGCGAGAAGGTTGCGGTTCTCACCGAGACCGGCAGGAAGTACGCTGAAATTGGCCTCCCCGAGTGGAGGGCCCTCAAAGTCCTGAAGGAGAAGGGAAAGGCGACCCTCGAAGACCTCTCCTCTGTCCTCAACGAGGACGAGCTCAAGCCCATCGTCGGCCTGCTCAGAAGGGAGGGCTGGGTGAACGTAGGGAAGGAAGAGGGCAGGCTCGTTCTGGAAATAACCGAGAAGGGACTCAGTGCGGGTGAGAGGCCGATAGATAGGGCCCTTAGGCTCCTTGCGGAGAGGAAAATCGTCCCGCTCAGCGAGATTGAGAAGCTCGTCCCGGTCAAGGAGCTCAAAAGGAGAAAGATAGCCGAAGAGGACACCGTCACGGAGCGTCTAGTGGAGATAACCCCCGCCGGAGAGGAGCTCGTAAAGCGGGGCATCGAGCTGAAGAGGGAAGTTTCCGTCCTCACGCCGGAGCTCATCAAGTCCGGGAAGTGGCGTGAGGTCGAATTCAGGAAGTTCGACATAAAAGCCCCCGTGAGGAGGGTATACCCCGGCAAAAAGCAGCCGTACAGGGCCTTCCTCGACAAGATACGGAGAAGGCTCATCGAGATGGGCTTCATAGAGATGACCGTTGACAGCCTTATCGAGACCCAGTTCTGGAACTTCGATGCACTCTTCCAGCCCCAGAACCACCCTGCGAGGGAGTGGACGGACACCTACCAACTCAAGTATCCGAAGAGTGGCCACCTGCCGGCGGAGGAGCTCGTCGCCAGGGTTAAAGCCGCCCACGAGCACGGCGGAGACACCGGTTCAAGGGGATGGGGTTACGTCTGGTCTCCGGAGAGGGCGATGCTCCTCATGCCGAGGGCGCACGGAACCGCCCTCGACGCGAGACAGCTTGCCGGGGGCGTCGAGATACCCGGCAAGTACTTCACGATACAGCGCGTTTTCCGTCCAGACGTCCTTGACAGGACGCACCTCATCGAGTTCAACCAGATTGACGGCTTTGTCGTCGGTGAGGATCTTACCTTCAGGCACCTCCTTGGCATACTCAAGCGTTTTGCCGTCGAGATAGCAGGGGCCAAAAAGGTCAAGTTTCTGCCTGACTACTACCCGTTCACTGAACCCAGTGTCCAGATGAGCGCCTACCACCCGGAGCTCGGCTGGGTGGAGTTCGGCGGTGCCGGAATCTTCCGGGAGGAGATGACAAAAGCGTTAGGAATCGACGCACCAGTCATAGCGTGGGGAATCGGAATCGACAGGCTGGCCATGTTCAAGCTCGGAATAGACGACATCCGCTACCTATTCAGCTATGACCTGCGCTGGTTGAGAGAAGCAAAGCTTGTGTGGTAGAGCGCTTTTCTCTCTTTATCTCTTGTAAAGAGATAAGAATAGACTGCAAAATAAAAGGGAAGAAAATCACTCGCTCAGTGGATAGAGGGAGTCTTTATAGATTGCCCTTATTGTGTCCTCGTTCGCTTCAATCGGTGCCATGGCTAGGAGACCGTCCAATCCTGGTGTTTCCATTGCCAGTTTGGTAAGTTTCTCGATATCGTCCTCGCCAAAGCCAACGTCAGTGAGCTTTTCTTTGATACCTATGCTGAAGAGCCACTGCTCAATTCTCTTTGCAACGAACTCCGCCTCCCCGGGGTATCCTTTAGCCTCAGGGACAAGCGGCCTGTAAACCTCTGCCAGTATCTCAGCCGTTGCTGGGTAGATGTGCTTTACTACCGCGGGCAAGAGCATCGCCAAACCAAGACCGTGAGCTAGATCAGGTTTAACTGCACTTAATGGGTGCTCCAGAGCGTGGGTGAAATGCAGTAATCCGTTGTCAAATGAGATGCCGGCTATGGCCGAGGCGTAGAGCAAGTAGTATCTCGCCTGCAGGTTCTCTGGGTGGGCCAGAGCCTCGGGCAGGTAGCGAGAGATTAGCCTAACCGTCTCCTGTGCCAAGAGAATTGAGTATGGGCTTGCTACCTTTGTGGTTGCCGCCTCGTTAACGTGGTTTAGGGCATCAATTGTAACGTACCTCGTCTGGTTTGCCGGGAGCTTTGTCATGAGGGCAGGGTCGTCAATCGCATAGAGTGGGTATATGAAGTCGTAAGCAATTGCTGGCTTGTATTCCTTTTCAAGAATTGACGCAACGGCGAACCTGTCCACTTCAGTCCCAGTCCCGTGGGTGGTGTTTATGGCTATGATGGGTTTGGCCTTTGTCGGGATGAACTTGAACTCGTATAGATCCCTTCCGGTCTTGTCTGGGTAGTCCAAGAGAATTGCGACGCCCTTTGCGGTGTCAATAGGGCTTCCTCCACCTATACCAATAACGGCCTGAGCACCGAACTCCACACCCATTTCTTTAGCTTCGTCAATCATGTCAACTGTTGGGTTGGGGCCGACTCTGTCGTAAAGGATGTATTCAATTCCAGTCTCTTCCAGAGCGGGCTTAACAACGTCCCAAGCACCGCACTTCTTGTATGAGCTCCTACCAGTGACCAGAATTACTCTCTCAATGCTCCGGTTTTCCTTTAATTCTCTGGCTATATCATAGAATTTGTTTATGGCACCGACACCGAAATAGTCTATTGTTCTGCACCTAAGTTCAAAGATTTGGTTTGTGGGTATTTTTGACTCCCACAACATGTACATCACCCCAAATGTGTCCATTAGTCCATTGGGGTTTGTACTTTAAAAATTGTTTCTTAAACCAAAAGTTATATAACAATGGATATATTGGCCTGGAACATGTAAATACGTTACATCCACGCTCTGAACTATGGTGTCAAAATTCCTGCAGTGAAGTTCACATTTTAGAACACTGGAATGGGAAGGAAAAATGTGATCAACCACTCGTGCTCCCCATTTCATCGCAAAAGAGATAAACCTCCATGATAACGCGGAAATGGTTTGTGAGAATGGCATTGAGGTCTCAGCTGGTCAAAAACGTCATGGTACAAAATTAAGAAGTCATAAAAGCATAAAATTGATATTGGTTCATTGGGTTTTAAGAGGGGGTGTAAAGATGCCGAAGTTCGACGTTTCAAAGAGCGATCTGGAGAGGCTCGTCGGGAAGGAGTTCAGCGTCGAGGAGTGGGAAGACCTCTTCCTCTACGCAAAATGCGAGCTGGATGATGTCTGGGAAGAGAACGGTGAAATCTACTTCAAGGCTGACTCAAAGGACACCAACAGGCCCGATCTCTGGAGCGCCGAGGGGATAGCGAGGGGGATAAAGTGGGCGCTCGGTATGAAAAGGGGCCTTCCCCACTACGATGTCGAGAGGAGCGACGTTACCGTTTACGTTGACGGGAAGCTGAAGGACATCCGTCCCTACGGTGTCTACGCCATTGTTGAGGGCCTCCACCTCGACGAAGAGGCCCTCAAGCAGATGATAAACCTCCAGGAGAAGGTCGCCCTGACCTTTGGAAGGAGAAGAAGAGAGGTAGCGATAGGCATCTTCGACTTCGACAAGGTGAAGCCACCGATATACTACCGCGCCGCAGAGAAGACCGAAAAGTTCGTCCCGCTGGGCTTCGAGGAGGAGCTCACTTTGGAGGAAATCCTCGAGAAGCACGAGAAGGGCAGGGAGTACGGCCACCTCATAAGGGACAAGCCCTACTACCCACTCCTCGTTGACAGCGAGGGCAAAGTCCTTTCAATGCCCCCGATTATAAACTCCGAGATAACCGGAAGGGTGACGACGGAGACAAGGAACGTCTTCGTTGACGTGACTGGCTGGGATTTGGACAAGATAATGCTCGCCCTTAACGTCGTCGTTACGGCTTTAGCGGAGCGCGGGGGCAGGATAAAAAGCGTCAAAGTGGTCTACCCTGACTTCGAGGTCGAGACCCCTGACCTCACCCCGAAGGAGTTCGAGGTCGAGCTGGACTACATCAGAAAACTCGCCGGCATCGATCTGAGCGATGGGGAAATCAAAGACCTCCTTGAGAGGATGATGTACGAGGTTAAGCTGGAGGACGGAAAGGCAAAGCTCCGTTATCCCTCATTCAGAGACGACATAATGCACGCCCGCGACGTCCTTGAGGATGTCCTAATTGCTTACGGCTACAACGAGATAGAACCTGAGGAGCCTGAGCTGGCCGTCCAGGGCAGGGGAGACAAGTTCGTCGAATTCGAGGACGCGGTCAGGGAGCTGATGGTCGGCTTTGGCCTTCAGGAGGTCATGACCTTCAACCTCACCAACAGGGAGGCCCAGTACGGGAAGATGCGTATCGAGGCCGGCCGGGACTACTCCACACATCCGCCGGCGGAGCTTGTTGAGATCGAGAACCCAATAAGCCCCAAGTGGTCGGCTTTGAGGACGTGGCTGATCCCCAGCCTGCTCGAGTTCCTGAGCCAGAACACCCACGAGGAGTACCCCCAGAACATTTTTGAAGTCGGCAAGGCGACGCTCATAGATGAGAGCAGGGAGACGAAGACGGTGAGCGAGAGCAAGCTGGCGGTTGCCTTAGCTCACCCGCGCGTAACATTTACAGAGGCCAAGGAGATACTGGACTCAGTGATGCACCACCTGGGCTTCACCTACGAGCTTGAAGAAATTGAGCACCCGAGCTTCATAGAGGGCAGGGTCGGAAGAATAGTGGTGGACGGGAAGGTGATAGGGATAATCGGGGAAATCCACCCCGAGGTGCTGGAGAACTGGGGTATCGAGATGCCGGTAGCAGCATTTGAGCTGTTTCTGGGGCCCCTCTACACGGACCCCTACTTATAGTCCTCCATTTTCATATTTTTCTCCAGCATGGCACACATCAGCTCAAAGTTCATGACGTTTGTGAGTATCTCCACATCTATTGTCCACTCCACTTTTTCACCCCCACGTTAAGTCAGCCTGCGGGCTTTATCAACTTTTCCGGCGCTTCATTGAACTGTGTCCAAAACAATTATGTACATAAGTAAAGAATTCTGTCGGTATATCAACACGTGTCCGGAGGAAAGGCATTTATACCCGCGGCCGAACCTCCAAACATGAAGCTAGCGATCAGGGTGGCCTACGACGGGACGGCGTTCTACGGCTTCCAGAGGCAACCCGACGTGAGGACGGTCGAGGGGGAACTGCTGAGGGTTCTCACAAAGCTAAGGATCATCGAAGACGTAGGGAGCTCGGACTTTAAGGGCGCATCCCGAACGGACAGGGGTGTTTCTGCAATATTCAATGTGGTCTCCTTTGACGCTTCGGGGAGGGCCGACCTCGTAAGACCTGAAGTGCTGAACCACCACCTGAGAGATGTATGGGTTCTCGGTGTTGCAGAGGTGCCGGATGATTTTCACCCCCGCTTCTGGGCCAAGTCCAAGACCTACAGGTACTACCTCGTTGATGAGGGGTTCGACGCCAAAAGGATGAGAGAGTGTGCGGAGGTTTTCCTCGGGGAGCATGACTTCTCGGCCTTCGCGAAGCTCGAACCCGGAAAGGATCCGGTGAGGGAGATCACCAGGATCGAAATCACCGAGAGGCCGGGCTACTATGTCATCGAAATAGAAGGAAAGAGCTTCCTCTGGGAGATGGCACGCAGGATGGTGAACGCGATACGCTTCTGCGGGCTGGGCGTCATGGAAATCCGGGAAGTCAAGAGAATGCTCAAGGGAGGGTACACCAAAAAAGTTCCGCCGGCACCTCCTGAAGGCCTCATCCTCTGGCACATAGAATATGAGGGGGTAAACTTCCGCATGGACGAAAGGGGGCTTAAAAAAGCGAAACGCGACATCTTTGAACGCTACTCAAGGGCGCTTACGAGGGCCGCGCTTTTTGGCGACGTACTGGTCAATCTTTGAACCTATCTCCCTGTCGTAGTATTTGCCGTAGTACTGCTTCAACGCCTTCTGGCGTTCGATGAAGTGAGTGAAGAGCAGCGGGTCGTGGGACGAGAGGAACGTTACTATAGCCATGATACAGACGCTCCTTTCCAGGGGCGCCGACAGGCTCCAGAACGAGTACGCGATAGTGATGTTCGACGAGTGCCACCGGACTTCCGCTGCGGAGAAGTTCTACCAGCTTGGCCTTTCGCTCCCCCAGGTCTACCGCTTCGGCCTCTCAGCGACTCCCTGGAGGAGGGTGAGGGGAGAGGAGATAAAGATAGAGGCCGTTGTCGGCCCAACGATATTTGAGGTTAAGGCGGAGGATCTCATAAAGGAAGGATTTCTGGCCAAACCGCGCTTTGAGATCATCACCTACGAGTCCGCTATGCCCTCATTCAGTGAGCGCTACAAGGAGCTCTACGAGGACATGATCATGAACAACGACGAGAGGAACCTGGCGGTGGTTGAGAAGGCCGTCGAGCTGGCAAGGAAGGGCCACCGCGTCCTCATCGACGTCAAGCGCATAGAACACGGCAAGATACTGAAGGAGATGCTGGAGAAGAGGGGTGTAAAGGCCGAGTTCCTCAGCTCCAAGAGTCCCAACCGCTGGGAGATACTGGAGGAGTTCAAGGAGGGCGACATCCCAGTTCTCATCTCCACACTGCTCAAGGAGGGCGTTGACATACCGGAGATTTCGGCGATAATACTCGCTGGCGGCGGCAAGAGCGACATAATGACGATACAGACGATAGGCCGCGCCCTGAGACCGAAGGAGGGCATGAAGGCGGTTATAGTCGACGTCCAAGACGACTTGTTGTCCCCAACGATGCCCGCTTCAATCCCCAGAACCTCCCGAACCTTCTCGGCCCACTGGTAGAGGAGCTCCTTTGTGTGGACGACGATGAGTGCGGAGAGATCAAGCTCATGGATTATCCTGAGGCCGACTATGGTTTTCCCGCTGCCAACGGGGAGAGCTAAAACGCCCATCTTCTCCCGGAGGGCTTTTTTAACGGCACGCTGCTGATACCTCCTCATGATGTAGTTTTCGTTCCAGGTGGAGTTGAGCTTGACTCCTCCCACCTTCCGCTCGTCCCTGACGCGGACACGGTAGCCCTTGGAATTCAGGAACTTCTTGACCCTGGGGAGAACACCGACGGGAAAGGTCTTCTCGTAGGGGTCGTAGAGGCTTTCAGGCTTCTCCCACTTGCCGAAGTCCTTCTTGTAGCTCAGAAGCTCATATATCTTGAAGTAGACCTGAGGGTCTGCCTTCTCGATGCGCACCAGTGCGGAACGGTTCGGGATGCGGAGGACAACCATGGACATGGCCAATCACCGAAAGTTTGGAAAAAGGCTTTATAGGCCTTTTGGAACATCCTTTCAAGGTGATACGATGCTGAGGGAAATACTCGAGGGGATGGAAGACCTCATTGTTATTAAAACACCCGTGGATAAAAGGTTTGAGATAACCCGACATCTGCTCAAATACCGCGACAGGCCCGTTCTCTTCAAGGACGTTGACGGCTGGGAAGCGGCGGGCAATATATGGAGTACCCGCGAGAGGATAGCCGAATACTTGGGCATCAGGAAGGAAGGGATACTCCACTTTATGGCCGATGCCATGGAGAACCCTTCCCCATACAGCACCGTTGAGAGTGCACCGTTCCTCAAAAACTCCACCGCCGATTTCTCGCTCCTTGAGCTCCCGATACCGGTATACTATCCCAAAGACGGCGGTCAGTACTTCACCTCCGCCATGGTCATAGCCAAGGACGAGGACGGCTTCGTCAACATGTCGTTCCACAGGATGATGGTGCGCGACGATAAAACCGCCGCCATAAGGCTCGTCCCGAGGCACCTCTACGCGATGTGGAAGGAGAAGGCCGAACGCGGGGAGGAGCTGGACGTCAGAATAGTTGTCGGCAACCCGATACACCTCCTCCTCGCCGGAGCGACGAGCGTCGCCTACGGAACGAGCGAGCTTGAGATAGCATCGAGGATGAGCGAGAAAGCATTCGGAAGGTCTCTTGAAGTGGTCGACCTCAACGGAATCCCAGTCCCTGTCGAGAGCGAGTTCGTCTTCGAGGCGAGGATAACTCCGGAACTTGTTGATGAGGGGCCATTCGTCGATATAACCGGAACCTACGACTACGTCAGAAAGCAGCCGCTGGTCGTGTTTGAGAGAATGTACCATGTGGACGAGCCGATCTTTCACGCCCTCCTGCCCGGCGGCTACGAGCACTACATGCTGATGGGACTTCCCAAGGAGCCGCAGATTTATGCGAGCGTCAAACGCGTCGTCCCGAAGGTTCACGGGGTAAGGCTCACCGAGGGCGGTGCCATGTGGCTTCACGCCGTTGTTTCCATCACCAAGCAACACGACGGCGACGGCAAGAACGCGATTCTGGCTGCATTTGCGGGGCATCCAAGTCTGAAGCACGTGGTCGTTGTCGATGGGGACGTGAACATATACGACGACAGGGAGGTTGAGTGGGCAATAGCAACGCGCTTCCAAGCGGATAGAGACCTGATAATCGTGCAGAACGCGAGGGGAAGCTCCCTCGACCCATCAGCGACAAGAGGCCTTACCGCAAAATGGGGCATCGATGCAACCAAACCGCTCGACAGAAAGGAAGAATTCGAGAGGGCGAGGGTTTAAGTACCTGCCACCTTTCCCCATTTCTGCTTTCAACCGGTCTATTATCCCGACCTTTTGTCCCACAGGTGCCATCCTATCCGCGGCCAGCCATATCAGATCCCATTTGGGAAGAAGGGAATTCTCCCGGTGAATATATTCCCCAGCAAATGGAGACCGTTGCCGAGGATGCCCAGCGGTTCAAAGGGAAGTACGTAAAGGAAGGAAACGAATCCATGGTTGAAGAATGTCCTCGTGAAATCACCGGTCGCAATGAGCATTTGAATGAAACTGTAGTCGGGAGCGGAGTTCGCTATCACAAACACCCCGAGGAGACATTTGTCCCATCTCCTCACAGGCACCTATAATCCAGGCAACGAGTATGTGCAGTGGGAGCATCATTGGAATTACCTTTGGGTTGCCCTAAATTTTGTTGAACATTCTAAAAAGTTCTTGGTTCAGGCCTGTGAACGGCGAGGTTTGTTCAAAGAAAAATATCAAGGAGACAAAAAGGTTCACTCCACCATTTTCAGGAATATCTCCTCAAGACTCGGCTCTTTCACCTGCATTGTGAGTATTTTCGCCCCCTTCGAGGCCACGAAGTCGTGGAGCTCCTCCCTTATGTCGTCCGGGGCGGCAATCCTGTACTTCCTCTCCCCCAGCGGGCTGACCCTCCAGTCCACGCCGGTGAAATCAACTGGAACGTTCGTTTCAAGGATTATCGTGTAACCCGCCTTTTTCAGGAACTCGCGTTTAATCCTGTCGAGGCTGTCCTCGACGCGGAGCTTCCCTTTCACGATGACGCCCACGGTATCGCAGATCTCCTCCACATGGGCCAGGATGTGACTGGAGAAGAAGACCGTCCTTCCTGCCTTTCTCTGCTCCCTGATGATATCCTTAAACTCGGCTATCCCGGTGGGGTCGAGACCAGTCATCGGCTCGTCCAGAATGAGCAGGTCAGGGTCATTTATCAATGCTTGGGCGAGAAGGAGCCTTTGCCTCATTCCCTTCGAGAACTTGCCAACCTTCCTGTTCCTGTCCTCCCAGAGGTTGACGAGTTCAAGCAGCTCCCTGATGCGTCTCTCCTTCTCTGCCCTGGGGATTTTGAAAGCGTCGGCGATTATATCGAGCGTCTGAACCGGGGTCATGAAGTCCCACAGTGTGGCGTGCTCGGGCATGTAGCCTATTCTCCTCTTGGCCTCCACGAGGCTGTCCTCATTGAACTTCCCGTCCCTGAACACCTCAAGGTCGAAGAGGCTGATCCGCCCCTCCTGCGGGAATATCAGACCGAGGGTGCTCAGTATGGTGGTACTCTTGCCTGCACCGTTCGGCCCAAGGAAGCCGTAGATCTGCCCGGGCTTGACCTCAAGGTTGAGACCATCAAGGGCTTTAACGTCCTTGTAGAGCTTGACCAGGTTTTCAATCCTTATCACGACCATCACCTCAGGTCCATGCGGAGGAAGCGGTAGAAGACAAGAACCATGTAGAGGGCAGTCATCCCGACTAGGGCTGCAACGTTGGGGACGTTCTCTTTCATCGAGCGCCACAGGCCCAGGTACTCAACATCCGGGTTTATCAGCCCCCCGGATCTCGCAGAAGCTCCCTGCACGATAATGTTGACCTGTGAGGTGGGCACGTAGAAGAGGTATTTGGTCGTGTATTCCTTTGTCTTCTCCTGGATAGCATCCCAGTCAACGCTGTCTCCGGGAGTTCCGATGTAGTCCTTAACGGCCAGGAACTGGACTATTGAGGGGACTATCATGAAGAGCACGAAGAAAATGGCGAGTGCCGCCCCAAGGGCAGCGCTTGAGGACTTGATGGTCGTGGAGATCAGGTAGCCGAGAGCGACCAGCTGGATCATGGCAAGCAGGAGAATCATGCTGAGCAGGAGAACTTCCCCGAAAAGCTCCGGTCCGAGGGGTGCACCCAGCCACACCAACCCGGCCACTCCAACGAGTGTAGAAAGCACAAGGGCAAGAACAGCACGAGAGCGTGGGCGGCGAACTTGCCTCCAAGGTAGTCGGCCCTGCTAAGGGGCTTGCTCAGGGCGATTCTGAGGGTACCCTTTTCTATTTCACTGTTTATGGCCGTTGCTCCCATCAGAAGGGCCAGAATCCCTATGAAAAAGCCCGAAAGTCCGCTGACGTTGTCCATCAGAACCACCATGGCATCACCGACGCTCTCAAGTTTCATCCCGGCAATCTCAAGATTGCTTTTGGTGGCATAGATGGTTGGGATGTAGAGTAGCATCATGATGCCCAGAATAACCCAAAGCTTCTTCGTGCGAAGGCTCTGTTTAAACTCAAGCTGGAATCCCCACCACATAACCCATCACCACTACTGTGCATTCCATGAAAACCCGTTCAATCTCAACTAACATTTGAAGTATAAAAATTTTGTCTTCAGAGTTGAATTTTTGAAAATGCCTCCTCGTTGCCGCAAACCCAGTCATACCTTTCATCCCGATGCATCGAACTTCGAGGTATTGTTGTTTCAAAATTATTTAAGCCTTTCGCCGGCCGCAGAATAAACCAGAAAGAACATCGTTCAGAGGGCGGCCAGCCTCAGAACGGCACTGCTTTTCTCGCAGTGCTCTTTTAGCCGTTTGATGACCTTCTCACTCCCTCCCAGAACCGGCCAGAGTATTGAGTCTATGTGGAGCGGCGGGATTCCTGTTTGCTCTGCAATTCTGCCCCAGAAGCTCACGGGGGGTTCGTTCGTAAAGCGTTTAGTGTAGGCGTTTATTCTGACGTCGTCGGGTATCTCAATGGCCATCGGGTAGGGGACAAACTCACCGAAGACAATTCTCCCCGCGTAGCCGAACATCTTGACTGCAAAAACCACCGTCTTGGCGCTCCTCTTCGAGTTCAGGGCCCTGGCCAGGTCGTCCCTGAGCCCGGCCATTCTCCAAAAGTAATACCCTTTGAGGGCAGAGAGGTCGAGGGATTCGAGGAATGGCTCCAGCTTCTCCAGCCTCCTCACCTTTCCTTCAACGAGACGCCTGTTGGTTCTCGAACCGGGGAGGAACTCGGCGTAGGCATCGGCGATGCTCCCTTTCGGGGGATTCTCCGAGAAATAACGTGAGAACTCCCACCACCACTGCTCTCCCTTGGCGGAGAGTTGGTAGCTCACTATGGAGTTCGCAATGACGAGCTTGATGAAGAGCTCGTCGTCCCCGAGGCTGTTGTGGAGGTTCCTGAGGGCGTCGAACTGGAGGTCAACCTTTTCCTCAATGGTCTTTGCGCAGTCGAGCCCAAGGTCGCTGAGGATATCCACAAGCTCCCGGATTTTCTCATCGTTGGATTTATACTTCACCTTGATGAAGCGGTCAAGGGTCACCTCACTCACCCGCCACGTTTCGTATCAGCCTTTCGATAAAGGCGCTCTCTTCTATTATCTCCGTCCCCCGGTTTCTCGGGATTCCGAGTTCGACTTTAGCCCTAAGTCCGTGTTCACGCAGGAAGTCATGTGCTTCGGCCCTGAGCCATTCAAACTCCCCCATTCTGATCAGGCCGTAAACCGTTGGCCCCCAGCTGCTCTGGCCGCAGCCGTAGGTTTTCTCCGCCAGAAAGTCTAGTATCAACCTCACGTCCTCCCTGAACTCTCCGCCCTGGTAGGCCTCGAAGTGCTTTCCAACCAGCCGCTGAACGGCTGAGAGATGCTCGCCAAAGGTTCTTATGTCGCGCTCCTTCAAAGCCGGGAGGAGGCCGAGGAGAATCCTGTGGCTTATCTCCATCGCCACGTCCACCCTGCCAACGACTCCCGCCATCACTGGCTTTTCTTCCTCCTCGTCGAGGCCAGGTTTAAGTTCTGGAATTACGAGAAGGAACCCCCATTCGGGTGGAAAGTCCTCGCGGAATATCAGCGGGGGGATGCCGTTTTTAACGCCGCCGTCTATGACGAACCCGCCGTAAGCGAAGGAATAGATTCCGGCGCCGCCGTTCCTTCCCCTTCCGAGAACCCTCGCCAGCTCCCTAACCGAAACGTTAAGGTTCCTGAGCCGGGCTATCCCGGTCGCAACTGCCAGGCTGAGCTGGGTGGTGGAGCCGAGACCTACGTGCCGAGGCATGGCCTTTCTGACCTCGACGACGTAGTTAACCCCTGTTTCGTAGGCGGAGTTCATCCTCTTTATGGCGAATTCGATGGTTTCCCTGTCCTCCCCCTCGGCGGCTATCTCCATGGCCTCGCCCTCGACGATTTTGATCTCATAGCCGCCTTCGAGGGCAACGCCGAGGCTTCCAAAGCGCCTTCCAAATGTGGCCGATGGATCGATGAGACCGAGATGAAGCCTCCTCGGAGTGCGGATTATCATGAACACCACCAGAACTGGAGGGGCAAAAGTCCTTTTATACCCAGCGGCTATTTTCAGGGTGGAGGGTGGAAACCATGAAGTTCGCTGGAGTAGACCTGAGCGAGCCAAAGATAATGGGTGTCATCAACGTCTCGCCGGAGAGCTTCTACAAGGGGAGCGTCCGGAACGATGGGGAGAGGCTCATAGAAACCGCGGTGAGGATGGTCGAAGAGGGAGCCGCTTTCATAGACATCGGCGCCAAGTCGACGGCACCCTACCTCGAGACCCAGATTCCCCTGGAGGAGGAAATCAAGAGGGCGGTCTGGGCGGTGAAGACGATACGCGACCACGTTGATGTTCCGATAAGCATAGACACAACCAGCGCGAGGGTCGCAGAGGAGGCCCTCAAAGCCGGAGCGGACGTCATAAACGACGTCACCGGGCTGAAGGGAGACCCGAAGATGGCAGAGGTCGCGGCTGAATACAGCGTCCCCGTGATAGTCTGTGCCCACGGGCAGGTAAAGGACTTCAGCGACCCCGTTCACACCGTCATCGACTTCCTTCAGGAGAGCCTCGTCATCGCAGGGAAGCACGGCATCGAAGAGGTCGCGGTCGATCCGGCCGTAGGCTTCCTCCGCCCAGAGTGGCCGCCCTGGTACGAGTGGGATTCAAAGGTTCTGGCGAACCTGAACATGCTGAAGATCCTCGGGAGGCCTATACTCATCGGCGTCTCGCGGAAGTCGTTCATAGGGGCCATAACTGGCAGAAAAGACCCTGCGGAGAGACTTCCTGGAAGCTTGGCAGCGACAGCAATAGCGGTCTTCAACGGGGCGAACATAATCAGGACTCACGACGTTAAGGAGACCCTAGACGCGGTGAGGGTGGCTTCTTTTATGGGACGTTTCTCTCCTTGATCTCTTTCCATTCTTCGACGAGGGTGGTCAGCAGGGAAAGGGCGACGGGGCCTATTATTATGCCCACAAAGCCAAAGGCAATGTACCCCCCAAATATTCCGACGAGGCTTATGAGCGAGTTGACCCCCCTCTCCCTAGTTCCAAGTTTTGGCCTCAGGATAATGTCGGGAAGGGGCGAGATAAAGGCAATACCGTACAGGGCAAAGAGCAACGCAGCGGTATGGTTCCCGGTATTCATCAGGTAGACGGCACCTGCGAGCCAGACGACCCACCCACCGAAAACTGGGAGGAGCTCAAAGATTACGGTGAATATCCCTGCGGCTATTGATCCTCCCGCGTTGGCCAGGCCGAATAGCATGAAGCCTGCGGCCGTCATGATGCCCTTCACAACGCTCACGGATAGCCATCCACGTAGCAGGGTGTGGAGTGTCTCCCCGGCTTTTTCAATCAGCTTTATCGCCAGTTCCCGATTTTCAGGGGGCAGAATGGAGTAGACCTCGCTTCTGATGACTCTGGTGTTGACGAGCATGCCGTAGAAGGAGAACACCATCACTATTGCCTGGAGGGAAAGTTTGGGGAGTGAGTACGTGTACCCGAGTACGTACTCCTCAAAGCGCCTTGGTATGTCCTGGGCCAGGCGCTGGAGAAGCTCGTAGACCGTGGGTGGGAGGTTCAGCGTGAGGAGCCACGTGAAGAATGAGTTTATGTAGCCCGCGAGGGAGCTTTTAACGTCGTTTATCCACAGGGCAAAGCCGATTATGAAGAGAAAAGTCACGACGGTGAGCACGGCGGTCATCACGAACGCTGAGGCGCGGTTGCCCATCCTCTCCGCGAGCCTCTCATGCAGTGGATACAGAATGTACGCGAGTGTAACGGCAATAATTATTGGGGAAATAATGGGGCTAATCGTTTCCCATACAAGGTAGAGGACAACGAGTGAGATCGCTATCCATACCGCGGTCTCAAGCTCCATCGAGCATCCCCATGTACTTCAGTATCAGCTCTCGCGCGCTCGGCTTGTTGAAGACTATGAGGGTCTTGGTGCCCTCGTCAAGGATGAAGTTCTTTCCTAGTGCTAATAAACCTTTCTTGAGCTTGTGAATCTCCGCCTTCTCGAAGTCTATGCTCTCCCTGACTTCCTCGGGCGCACCCGTCTCCTCTAAGGCTTTCTCCAGCCTGTTGAGGACGCTCTGGTTGAGGAACTTTATGGGATTCGGCCTGAACTCTTCGGCAACCGCCTCACTCCCGTCCATGTAGATTCCCCAGAACTCCTTGGCGCACTCGAAGGGGTAGACGTAGTCCTCCCCGTAGTCGGGGAGGTACAGCTCCCTAATCACTGCAAGGAGAAGCCTTCTGGCGTCGCCGCCGTAGAACTCCACCTCCAAGTGAAACTTCCCATCGGCGAAGCCGTTCTCAAACACCTCAAGCTTCTCCTCGCAGAGCATGCCAATCACCCCGTTTTTATGTACGCGTTAACGTATCTAGGATCGAGGAGAAGGGCGGTGCTCCCGAATATGCCGAAGTTCGAGGAGGTTGAGCCTTTGTAGATGACTATCCTCGGGTTAGTGACGTTGAGCATCTCTTCAAGTACGCTGACGGCATAGTCTAGATCACCGGTCTCGTCAACGAGGCTCCCCGTGACGTTCATGGCGAACCAGGTTCTTCCGGTTGCGTATTTCTTCGTCTCGTTAATGCTCATACTCCTGCCGTTGCTCACGGCCTGGAGGAAGCCCTGGAAGTAGGTATCAACCATCTCGGTTATCATGGTCTTCTCCTCGTCGGTGAGGCCACGCCATTCGGCACCCATGTCCTTATAGGGGCCGGTCTTGAAGACTTCGACCTTTATTCCGTTTGACTCATAGTTCTGCTGGAGGTTGTAGTGAACGTAGATAACGCCGATGCTCCCGACTTCGGCGAGGGGGTCGGCGACTATCTCCTCTGCACCGACGGCTATGTAGTAACCGCCGGAAGCTGCTATACCTCCGGTGTAGGCAACAACAGGCTTCACAAGGTTAAGCTTCCGGACGGTGGAATATATCTCTCTCACGGGCCCAACGTAGCCACCGGGGCTCTCTATCCACAGAACAACGCCTGCGATGGAATCGTTTTTGGCTATCTCCCTCAGAGTGGGAATGACGCTAAGGGCCGTGTAGTCGTCTATGAGGCCGAAGATGGGGACTATGGCTATCGTGGCGTTGTCCTCAGGCAGGTTCTGCCCTCTGAGCTGGGCCTTCAGAAAATCAATCTGCCTCTGAAGTTCGTCCAGCTGGAGTTGATATGCGGTGGTATTGCACGTGGTGTTTGATCCCTGCACTATAACGGTGGTGGTTGCATTGGGGGGTACGTAGCTGGCAAGCTCTGAGTTCTGCTTGTAGAGGAGCACTATGGACACCGTCGAGGCGGCAAGGAGGAGGGTGAGAATAACGGCTATGTACTTCCACAGGTTTTCTTCCTTCATTCGCTCACCCAGTTTAGTTCCCCGGCACAACTTTTAAACCCTCTCCTCGCTAAGCTTTTATATCTGCCGTCCAACTCTCCGGTAGGTGGTATCATGGAGATAGGAGTGACAATCTACCCGCACTTTGTCACCAAAGACAAGACGCTAGCGTCAATCCTTGCAGACGTGAAAATAAAGAACTACGATTTTGTGTCAATATTCCCCCACACCCTCGGCCTCATCATGAACGGGGTAGTGATGGAGAAGAGGCTCAGGAACATTGAAACGACTCTGAGGGGTGTCGGTATAAACTACATAATCCGCATGCCTACCTCTGTAAACCTGCGCGACCACATCTACTACACGCGCCACTTCAGGGTTGCAAGGGCCGTCGCGGATGTTGCCATAAAGCTCGGAGCGAAGGTCATTGTAATGCAGAGCGGCAGGACAGGGAGGCTTGACCTGGAGATAGAGGCGATTCAACAGCTCGCCGACATGGTGGCACCGTTCAACATAAAGATAGCCCTCGAAAACACCTTCAGCGTCAAGGACACGCTCTACGTGGTCGATAACGTTGACAGGGAGAACGTAGGCTTCGCCCTCGACGTGGCTCATGCGTTCCTGAGTGCCCAGGGCGATGGGGACAAGCTTCTCGAAGATGTGAAGCTTGGAACGGACAAAACTGTAATCCTGATGATACACGACAACTTCGGGAAGCTCTTCCCACAGGTCGAGCCAGAGGATGCCTTAGCTTACGGCGTAGGAGACCTGCATCTCCTGCCCGGGGAAGGTAACATACCCTTCGGCAAGGTTCTGAAGCTTTTCGGAGAGGTTCCGCTCCTCCTCAAGGTCAAGGATCCAGAAAAGTTCGCGAAGGTTCCGACGAAGATGGGGCTCATAGAGCTGCTGACGAGTCTGTGATTTTCCACTTTTTGCTTACTTTATAGAGAAGTATGCAAAATTCGAATACAAAAAGTATTTATGCCCCTGCCACTTGTTACTTCTTTCGGTGATGATTAAATGAGAAGGGCAGTGGGATTATTGTTGATTCTGCTGGTATTAAATATGGGGCTCGCCTCAGTTAACCCCGTGAAGGCCATCAGTAACGACCCGTACGAGGCTTTCTGGGAGATACTGGACAGAGAAGCAGAGCTCGTCGTTAAGGTTGAGAATGGAAACCTCACCCTCGCTCAAGAGTTGATTCAAAACTCTCGCCTCGGCGCTGAGAATGCAGCCAACATTTCAGCCTTAATCTGGCAGGCTTTGGAAGAATTGAAAGCCTCGGGAGTCAAAACTTATTATACTGCAGAAGAGCTTAGGGAAATGGCTCAGAACGTTAGTCAGAACGGTTTGCCGGATGAAACCGTCCAAGCTTTGAAGGCCCAAGGCTGGACTGACGAGCAGATCCAAGCTTTAGAAGATTACATAATCCAAAATGCCGACAGTATTACCGAGGACTTCAACATGACGGCCTTCCTGGAGGACTTCTCAAAGAGCTTCCTCAATATTAGTTCCAAGTATTCGGAGTACGTGGTCTTACCTTTGAGAAAGAAACTTGAAACGCAGTATGGGGGGCTAATTTCGGCAGAGGGAATGGTTGTCGGATCTGAAGTGGAGGGCAACGGAATGATCGTTCCATTAAGTGGATTGGAGGAATACCAGAACGAACTCTCTGCGCTTAGACAAGTGTTATCATCCACCTCCTCAAGCGAAGTTAAAGTGAATGCCCTCGACAACTTCCAGCTTAGGGTGCTCTCATTGATCCAGCGCGAGCCAACAGTGATCAAGCGGGAAAAGCATGTGGTACCTTTGAAATCTGATTCTCCTCCTTGCATTCCAAAGGATCGTATAATTTTAACTATCAGGAAGGCGATTTCAGATAAGAAGCTTAGAACGCCGAATACAGAACTGCTGTTGAATTATACCGAGAACAATCTTTCAAATGAATCACCCGATATTGGTGATGTAAGTTTTATCACGGTTGATAAGGGAGTCACCGTGATTAATGGAGAGTACTTCGTCTATTTAAGGACGGCAATGCTTAGTATTAGGTTCTCCAACGAGGACTGCAGTATTCATGTTAATGAAAATGTTATACTAAAGCTTTATCAATGGGATGCGTTTAGGATTTTGATAGAAATTGAAAATATGAAGTACTTAATCCTGGCAAAAAGCTTAGGGAATAGTGATCCCTGGATTAGTGAGAGAATAAACGAAACCTTAGAGTGGCTCTCAGACGATGCCCTGAAAGTGAATGGTGTGAAAACGCTGACTTGGAGTAAAAGCTTAAAGATTCCGGTTTACTCTCCTCCGGTTCCACCAAAGGACGGTGTTAACTTGGAGGGATCATCAGGAAGCGATTCAAATTACCAAGGAAGTGATGGTAGCGTAACTTCCAACAATTTGTTTAACGTTGTTTTAACAGCCTATCCCACTGAGCTTGAGGGTGGTGGGGAAGTGTATTTGCAGGTGAAGGCCTGGAATTACGATGGGTCGTTGATTCCAGTTAAAGGCTTCATTGAAGTTGATGGGGACGTGATTAGAAACATTGAAGCCAAGATTCCAGCGAATGCTAACGGTGACTCAATACTAACATTTCCACACAATATTGTCGGGATTGGTAATCACACGATCAAAGTATTCCTCGATAACAGAGATGGTGAACCAAACGGGGCTGGTGAAGAGCACTGGAGCGGGGTGAAAGTGGAAGTGAAACCAATGAGCGGGACAGGGTTGAAGCAAGTGGGATTTAAGTGTGATAATCCTAAATTCAACTGGGACGGTATAGAATACAAGGCCACATTAGTGTGCAAGGCATTTGTCTATAATCCTATGCAAGAGAATGTCTTCTTGAACTCTGTGAGTGTCAGCGAGTGGCATACTGACAACTCAGACTTTACGCGGTCTCTTGGCTCTTCATGGGCAGTTGGGTACCCCAGCGTAATACAGAGCTCTGAAACTGCTACGATAATCTTCAAGAACACAGCGCATACAGGACTTATCACGCTTGAAAAAGACCTGTTTGGGGATTATATCTCGATATTACTGAAGTATGTGGTATCTCCACAAAATGGAAACGACATTACATTCACTGGCACTGACACAATAAACATAAAGCAGGATAACAAGGACGTGATAGTGGACGTTGGAACGAACGTCATGCTAATCGGAATGGACGTTAAGGCAGGAATAACAATAGTCAAACTAGCACGCAGTGGAGAGACCGTTAGTGCTCTTAAAAACTCTTGGCCCTATATGGTGAGTTTCTTTAGATGGGCGTGGCCAAAACTCGACAATTGATAGGGGTGATGAAGATGTTAGACGAAAAAATATTAGTCCTCCTTCTCCTTGTTTTTTCAGGCATTTATGGATTATTCGTATATCAGGGGAAAGTCACAAAAGGAGCTAAGGTGGCCATTACCTTTCTGCTTTCAGTATACATAGCGGGAAAAGTACTCTTGGAATCTGAGTCTAATTTATGGGGACTACTGGTACCGGTCTTAGTGTTTTACATTACGACGATTGGATACTACTCATTAATGGACATCAATGGACATCTTGGTGAATTCCTTTCAAGGAGGAAGGGGCAAGAATTGAACTTGAAGAATATTTTCGCCCTGGCTTTGCTTATTTTTTTGTTTGAGGTTATTCCGTTAATTGCAGTATACCTTGCCACCCATAGCGTTCTCCTTTCTATTACAGTTGGACTTGGAACAGGTCTTTTCTTTTTTACCCTGCCAAATTTTAATGAAATAGTGTTCAAGTATGTGTTTACTATATACACAACGCTAACAGTTGTGACAACAATATTACTTATTTCGGGTTTGCGCATATAGTTGGAGGTGATGTAAATGCCAGCAGTTAAGAACAGATTTGTGATGCCTGCTTTTATGTTTTTTTATCTCATTGGCGGTCACGTTCTATCTTGCAAAATATCTAATCCCACAATTTATAGTAACCTCGTGTATTGTTGGATTCCTCGCTGTGTATCGGACGGAAAGGTTATCCATCAGGGAGAGAACTATAATAAGTACTGTAGTTAGCTTTCCGCTATATTTTCTTCCAGCATGGGCGGTAACAGATAATATAACTCTCGCTCTCTCCCTTGGAGCGTTGTGGGATGTTTCCACAGGCTTAGGAATTCATACAATACTATAAAAAGACCAGATGATAATCGAACACAACCAAGTGGTAGCTAGGTGTCCTTCAGATTAGCTTCTAGTTTTTAACTATGGCAGAGAACCAAACGGGACAGGAGAATAACACTGGAGTGAGGTGAAAGTGTAAGTGAATCCAACAAGTGGAATAGAGTTGGAGCAGGTGGGGTTAGAGTGTGATGACATTTACTTTGACTTTGAGGATCGTGCGTACAGGGCCACGTTGTCGTGCTATAACCCCAACCTCTCCCCTATTACTTTGAAAACCTTGGCGAAGGCCTTGCCTATCGCTTCCTTTCTTCTTGAGAAGTGCGTAACGTCTTCCGTGAAGTTCTCCCTCAAAATCTCGACGGCTTCTTCAACCGTTATCCTCCCCTCCAGCCATGCGTAGGCAAAGATTGCCTCCGCTATGTCGCCCTTTCCGTGCTTGTCCGTTCTCGGCGGAATAACGTGCCTCAGTCCTGCGAGCTCAAGCGCTATGCTCAGCGACGCGTTTGGAACCCTCTCCCCAGTAGGTCTCCCAAGGTATTCACTGAGTGCCAGCGAGAAGACGAAGTTCACCAGTGAGTCTCCGAACTTTGCGAGCCCCTTATCCGTGAAGTCCTTCCCGTATTGCATGATGCTACGGCCTCCATGTGAGAAAAGAGAAGAACCCCGGGACTGGGCGCTACTCCTTAATGGCGGCCTTCCATGCCTCAAGGACTGCCCTGGCCCTGTCGAATATCTTCTGTGCGGCCTCTTCTAGAGCCTTTTCTGGGGTTACCTCCCCGTCAGTTACAACCCTGAACTTCGGCTTCCTGGCCATGAGGACCGGGTGCTCGATGGTGTAGCCCGCGAAGGTCACGTGCTTGTTCTCGTGGAGCACCTCGTTGAGCAGGTTGGCGAAGGTGTGATCCTCTCCCTCAAGGTAGAACTCAAGGACGTTTTCCTCACGCTTGATGACCTCAATCTTCATTTTCCTCACCCTCTAAGTGCTTGAGCAGCATCTCCAGCGCCTGCTCCTTGTTCTTCACCAGTTCGTATTTAAACTTATCCTCCTTCCACTCAGCGGCCCCGATGTCCACCAGCATGTCAATTACTTCTCCCGGATCGAGGTCGTAGGCCACAGCTACCGGCAGGACGACCTCTCTTATCTGCCTAGTAGTCTGAAGTGCTATGTCTGAAAGGTGGCCGCCAAGCCTGTTCGTCAGCGCCACTATTTCCTCCCAAGGCATTGAGGTTACTAGCTCCCCTTCTTTCAGCTCCGCAGTTTCTCCCATCAGCTCAAGAGCCTTCAGGAGCACAGGCGTTGAAACGCTGGTCTTGGCCTCTCTCATGAGGTCGTCTATGGAATACCGGTAGAGGCCCCTCCTGTCCGGGTACAGCTTTGCCCTTACCCTACTGTGGATCTCCCTGATCTTCCTAACGGCTTCCCTAATATCGTCCTTGGTGCCCTGGATGTTTATTTTTAAGTCATCCAGCTTTCCGTGGACGTATATGAACGCCGGGAGCCGGAGCCTCTGGATCTCTTTCAGGAACTCCTCCTTTTCCCTGTCGTCGCGGACGTGGATGGTTATTACCTTCTTCGCCCTCGCCATGCTCACACCTTCATCCGTCTGTAGAAGGAGGACAGCTTTCTCGTTTCGATGTGGCCGCAGCGCGGGCAGATCAGCCTGTTGCCCCTCCTCACCAGGGGCGTTCTGCAGCGGGAGCAGAGGGCATATATAACGCCCAGGTCGTGTCCTTTGGTTGACAGCTGTATTGGACTCTTCTCGTTCGCTATGACCCTAGCCCGTACTACGTCGCCGATTTTGAACTCGCTGCTCATACCCTCTACGTACCCATCTCGCACTTGGGAGATGTGTATTCCTGCGAGCTTGGAAGTCGCTATTTCCCTGTCCTCCCTGCCCTCGATTTTAACCAGCTGGACTATTGCGGCCTGGGGTTTTACCTCTATCACCCTAGCTATGACAACATCGCCGACCTGGGGGAGAGGGGGCGTGTTTGTGATGGGTTCGACGCTTATTTCCATCCTCTCCTGGTCGATTACAACCCTCCCGGCGCGTATGGCGTACAGCTCTCCGTTTTCCTCTTTAACACCCTCACCGGGCAGGTACTCTTCGATGACACCGAGATAGTCGCCGGGAATGACAAGGTCACCGTTTTTCGCGGACTTCTTTTCATCCATCCTCCCACCTCCATGGAAGTTCGGGCGGGGATTTTTTAAGCCTTTGGCTCGGGCGGGAGGATTTATAAATCTCCGGGGAAAAGTTTTAGTAATTCCTATTGAGCCATAGGGTGGTGGTCAAGGATGAGAATGCTTCTGATACACAGCGACTATTTGGAGTACGAGGTCAGGGGCAAGGCCCTCAAGAACCCGGAGCCTATTGACGAAGAGAAGAAGCAGGGGCGCCTTGAGGAGGTTCTGGCGGTCTTCATGAGCGTTGAAAAGGTTGACGAGGCGAACCCAGATGAGGTCGTGGAAAAGGCGGTAGTCGAGATTAAGGACGTTGCATCACAGGTAAAGGCCAACCGTGTATTCGTTTACCCCTTCGCTCACCTGAGCAGCGAGCTGGCGAAGCCCGACGTTGCACTCAAGGTTCTCCAGAGGATAGAAGAGCGCCTTAAGGAGGAAGGCTTTGAGGTTAAAAGGGCCCCCTTCGGCTACTACAAGGCCTTTAAGCTGAGCTGCAAAGGTCACCCGCTGGCCGAGCTGAGCAGGACTGTGGTGCCGAGCGGCGAGGCAGTGAGCAGGGAGGAGCGCAACATCGCCCTCGAAAAGGAGGAGGAGCTCAAGAGCTACTGGTACATACTCACCCCAGAAGGCGAGCTGATTGAGGTCGACAAGTTCGATTTTACCGGCCACGAGAACCTGAGGAAGTTCGCCAACTACGAGATAAGCAAGAACCGGGCCGCCGACCGTGAGCCTCCTCACGTCAGGATAATGCTTGAGCAGGAGCTCGTGGACTACGAGCCTGGAAGCGACGGCGGGAACCTCCGCTACTATCCAAAGGGCCGCCTCATTAAGGGCCTGCTTGAACAGTACGTGACGGAGAAGGTCGTTGAGTACGGGGCCATGGAAGTTGAGACCCCCATTATGTACGACTTCGAGCACCCGGCGCTTGAGAAGTACCTCAACCGCTTCCCAGCGAGGCAGTACATAGTGAAGAGCGGCGACAAGAAGTTCTTCCTCCGCTTTGCCGCCTGCTTCGGCCAGTTCCTCATCAAGAAGGACGCCACTATAAGCTACCGCAATCTGCCACTCAGGATGTACGAGCTTACGAGATACTCCTTCAGGCGCGAGAAGAGCGGTGAGCTTTCAGGACTCAGGAGGCTCAGGGCATTCACGATGCCTGATATGCACACCGTCGCCCGCGATTTGAGGCAGGCCATGGACGAGTTTAAGAAGCAGTACAAGCTGAGCATGGAAGTGCTCAGGGGTATAGGCCTCACACCCGATGATTACGAAGTCGCAATAAGGTTCACGGAGGACTTCTGGAACGAAAACAGGGACTTCATAGTCGAGCTCGTGAGGATCATCGGCAAGCCTGTTCTCATAGAGATGTGGAAGCAGAGGTTCTTCTACTTCATCCTCAAGTTCGAGTTCAACTTCGTGGACAACCTCGACAAGGCCGCTGCCCTGAGCACCGTCCAGATTGACGTCGAGAACGCCGAGCGCTTCGGCATAACCTATTACGACGAGGAAGGCAAGGAGCGGCACCCGCTCATACTGCACTGCTCCCCGAGCGGTGCTATCGAGAGGGTCATGTACGCCGTACTTGAGAAGCAGGCAAAGCTGCAGGCAAAGGGAATAAAGCCGATGTTCCCGCTCTGGCTCAGTCCGATACAGGTTCGCGTAATTCCGGTCAGCGATGAGGTTCTCGACTATGCCCTCTACGTGGCGGGGAAGCTTGAAGGGGCGAAGATAAGGGTTGACGTCGACGACACCGGCGACAGGCTCAACAAGAAGATAAGGAAGGCCGAGAAGGAGTGGATACCCTACGTCATAGTTGTGGGTAGGAACGAGAAGGAGCAGAACACCGTAACGGTCAGGAGGAGGGCCGACGGAAGACAGATGGAGATGCAGCTCGAGGATCTGATCAAAGAGATAAAGACTCAGACCGAGGGGTTCCCCTACAAGCCGAGGCCTCTACCGCTCCTCCTCAGCAGGAGGCCCAGGTTCAGGGGCTGATCTTCTTTACCTTTAGCTTTTCCATTCCTCTGGCTTTTGTGACGTGGAATGAGTACATCTCCGGCTCGAACTCTTCATACGGTGCGGAGATGACGTACAAGGCTTCCTTGAGGCCCGTTTCTTCTGTCCAGGATTTCGCCAGGATGACGTAGTCGCTTATCCCCGCGACCCACGCGACAAACCGTTTGGAGACAACGTCCTTGTTGAGGGCCAAAACCAGTATTGACTCGGGGAGCTGGTCGTTTTTGGACGCAAGGGTCTGGTTGAGGAGTTTAAGGGTGTTGTCCTCGCCGAGGAGCAGGGAAACACCGTCCAGGGTATACACCAGCCTGAGGACGGGCCTCCCTGCGATCATGCCCTTCAGCTGCCCTGTGTAGATGCGGTCTATTTTCGGGTTGAGGGTCTCCGGTTCGACTTTGTCGAGGTAGAACACGTTGGGGAGGGACTCCCTCGAACCGTACCTCGTCCCGAAGAGGTCTATTATTGCCAGCCGGTTGCCTGCCAGGGCGTCCTCCACGTCGAGCCCGACTGTAGACGCCTTCCGGGAGAACAGCCTCAGCGGCCCGCTGTAATTCGAGACAATGCCCACGTGGCCGTTCTCCAGTGCGTGGCGGAGGAGTATGATGGGTATCCTCCACGCCGACGAGTAGGCATCGTATATTATGCTGATGGTGGAGCCCGGGAGATACTCCTTCCGGAAGATATCGATAACGTTCATCTCCATGGCTGCACCCCCTGAATCTGCTGTACATTGTTTTGAGCCGCTGATTAAAGCAGAAAAAAGTGATTACTCGGCCGGGCCGGAGATTCCCGCCAGGATATCACTCAGGAAGTCTCTGGCCTCCTCACTGAACTTTTCCTTCGGCACCTCCTTCCCGTATTTGTCGTAGACCTTTCCGTCCCTGAAGTTTATTTCGAAGACCTCATAGCGTTCCTCGCTCTTTTCATGGTGCTTGATGCCGTGTCCTTTAAGATGCCTCTCAAGGCTCTCGACGTCGACATATCTGCCGCACTCCTCGCACCTGTAGAACTGCCAGAAGACATAGTCCTGGCCGGCGAGCATGTTGTTCTTTATGTGGTTTATGAACGCCCCTCCCAGGTACTCGTAGAAGTCTTCTTGAACGAGTTTGTCGCCTTCTTCCACCACTTTAAAGCCGCTCCAGACGATGTGGTCGTTTATGTCCGCGAGGGTAGCCTTGAGGTAGCGGTATGTGAGTATGAAGACGCCGTTGTGGACAAAGAAGACGCTCTTGTCGGGGATGGCTATTATTCGGATTCCCCCTGAGGGGCTCCCCTCGGCCATCTTTTCGGCGTGTTCACGGTTGTCCGCCACGTCTATAACAACCCTGACGTTGCTCTTCTTGTGAGTTCCGATTATTCTCTCGCCTTCTATCTCCCAGTGATAATCATCAAGGTATCTTACTTGAGAGTACACCTTCTTAACCCGTGGGCTCAGTTCACCATAGGCCATTAATCACCACCGTGGAAGAATTGTGCCCAACGTTAATAAGTTTTAGCGGAAAACTTTAAAAAGGGTCGGACGGCTGAAGGAGCCCGCTGGTATTGGCTACCGGCCAAAGCGCCTCTGCCTCTTTTGATACTCCCTTATTATCCTGAGGAAGTCGATCTTTCTGAACTCAGGAAAGTATACATCCACGAAGAACAGCTCACTGTATGCTATTTGGTAAAGGAGGAAGTTGCTTATCCTTATCTCTCCCCCCGTCCTTATGACTATGTCGGGGTCGGGCATGTTGGGGTAGTAGAGGTACCTCTTTATCAGGTCTTCGTCAATGTCCTCCTGACTTATTTTCCCTTCAAGGACGTCGTTTACAATCTCCCTTACCGCGTCAGTGATCTCGCTCCTTCCACCATATGCCAGTGCTATGTTGAGGGTGTAGTTGCTGTACTTCCTCGTCGCTTTTTCGGCCTCTTCGGCTGCCTCACGAACCCTCTCGGGGAGCAGCTCCTTCCTGCCGATGACGTTTACCCTTATTCCGTACCTGTGCACCCGCTCATCTGTGAGGAGCTCCTTGAACTTCTGCTCGAACAGGTTCATCAGGGCGCTGACCTCCTCGGGGGTTCTCCTGAAATTCTCCGTGGAGAACGCGTAGACAGTGAGGGTTCTTATGCCGAGCTCGTGGCACCACTCAAGAATCTCTTCGAGCTTCCGAGACCCAAAGAGGTGGCCGTACCACGGGGGCTTTTCCAGCTTCCTTGCCCACCGCCTGTTTCCGTCCATTATTATTGCAACGTGCCTGGGTATCCTGCCCCTCTTGACCCTCTCAAGCAAGTAGTCCTCGTACAGGTCATAAACCGGCCGGAACAAAATATGGGGGATGTGGGAGACGAGACGAAAGATCATTCCCATCACTCAATCTTCTTTCTGCCCCTGAGGTGAGCTTCGGCCAGACCGATATATATCTCGGCGTTCTTCTTGGTCCATTCGACCTCTTTTTCACTGAGCTGTCTCACGACCTTTCCGGGGACGCCCACAACGAGGCTGTGATCTGGAATCTCTTTCCCGGGTGGAACCAGTGCTCCGGCGCCAATTATAACATGCTTCCCTATCTTTGCACCGTCTAGGACAACCGCGCCCATGCCGATGATGGTGTAGTCCCCTATTTCGGCGCCGTGCACAACCGCGTTATGGCCGATGGTAACGTACTTTCCAATAATTGTGGGCTGGCCGTGGGAGGTGTGTATGCTGACGTTGTCCTGAATGTTTGAGCCCTCACCCACGTATATCTGCTCTATGTCCCCCCGGAGAACCGCACCGGGCCAGACGCTCGTCTTGGCTTCCAGAACCACGTCTCCTATGACCGATGCGTTTTCATCAATGAAAGCCGTCTCGTGAATTTTAGGCCTCTTTCCGTCCAGCTCATAGACTGTCATTCCCATCACCGCCCCTAAGTCTTCAACATAACTTATAAACCTAACCGGGCAAAGTAGTACGAGGGGATTCAATGGGGTACAGAAGGGGTGCAAGTGCCGAGAGAGAGCTCATAAAGATGCTTGAGGATGCGGGCTTTGCTGTGGTGAGGTCTGCCGGGAGCAAGAAGGTTGACATAGTTGCGGGGAACGGGGGGCTTTACCTCTGCATAGAGGTGAAGAGCACCCACAGCGACAGGCTTTACTTCAGCGAGGGGGATTATGAGAAGCTGGTGTCATTTGCACGCCAGTTTGGCGGCAGGCCCGTCGTGGCAGTTAAGTTCGTGAACAAAGGCTGGCGCTTCTTTTTTCCGGAACAGCTTGAAAAGAGCGGTAGGAACTACAAAATCAGCTTCAGGACGAGGAGGTACCTCACGTTTGAGGAGGTCATAGGGCGGCAGAGGCTCTTGGAGGGGTGGTGAGGATGAGGTATTGGGTTGTGCCGCTGATCCTTTTCCTCCTCATGGGTTACGTCCCTCTGGTGCACTCCCAGCCCCTTCTGTCAATAACACCCCTGAAAACGGAGTTTTCCGGACTTCCCGGCGACTCAATTCTGATCCCTTTTGAGCTCTTTAATCCAGGGAACCTGGAGCTTGAGAACATAACAGTGTACATAACGGGACCTGATGACGGCTTCCTCTATGAGAGCCGCCTGATCCGGGGGTCCCTCCTTCCCAACGCCACAGTAACAGGCACCGTGTCATTTAAAATCCTGAACGCCAGTCCTGGAGCCTACAACCTCACGCTGATCGCTAGGGTGGGTTCTGTGTATTCCGAGGCCCGAGTGAGGGTCAAAGTCGGGACGCTCGTTGACTACGATGTCAGGATCGAAGTCGGGGAAGAGTACGTATACGGAAGCAACGTGACCGTGCGCCTCCAGGTTTCCTCAAAGTCCAACGGCATACTCAACGGACTTATAGGATACACGATCGAGAGAGGAGGGGAAACGGTACAGGCGAAAAGATTGGCCATGTACCTGCTTCCCGGGGACAGATGGGTGGAGAACATTACGCTCATCCGACCTGAAAAAGGAGAATACCGTGTCAGACTGTGGGCAAACTTCGGGGGAAGGCAGAAGAGTGACGTTGCCACTTTTGTGGTCTACCAGAGGAACCTCCGCTACGATGTGCGGTTCAGGAACGGCATAATAATCATCCACGTGTACGACGAGAATGGCACCGGCGTCCAGGGCATACCCATCGCCGTGAACGGAGTAAGCTTCACTACCGGACCCGACGGTTACGTCTCGTACCCCGTTAAGGAGCCGGGCACCTACGAAGTCGTTCTCAACCTCGACGGGAACGTAATTAAGACATTCGTTGATGTCAAAAAGCTATTTTTAAGCTACGAACAGGCCAACAAAACCCTCATCGTTACCGTAGTTGACTCTACGGGGCAGCCCGTTCCGAACGTGACCGTGATCGCCGTGGGGCCAGAGGGCAGGGAGTACCTGTCCACGAACCTGTCCGGTGTGGCGGCTGTTGATCTTGAGCGGGTGGGTTACGGCACCATCCTCCTGAAGGCAGAGAGCAATGAATACGTCTCGGGCTCTGCAGTCGCAAAGGCCGTGAAGCCCCCAGGTCCTATCCCCTCCAGGACGGTGCCCGTGAACAGCACCACACCCGACTCCCCTTCGACCCCATCGGGGACGTCCCCGCCACACTCCACAGGGCTGGGGCTTATCCTCCTCGTGTCCGCGGCAATCTTTGCAGGCTCGTCGTACCTGGCGTTTTTCAGGCCGATCGTGGTTGAGGAGAGGATAGACAGGTACTACTTCATCAAAGTCCGGGCCCCCCGGTTGAGGAAGCTGGAGAACTTTGTCGTCGAGCGCCACGTGAGTGCCGTTGATGCCAGGGCTACGAAGGGTGCCGTCACAATGGAAAACGGTGTCGTGCTGTGGAAGGTCGGAACCCTTGAGCCGGGGGAGGAGGCCTATCTCCAGATAGTCCTTGGCTGACCTCTTTTTCTTTCGCAAACCTTATTAAGCCAGCAGAATACATTCAGACGGAAATCTAAAGGAGGCGAAAGCCATGGTAAACCTAGAGCTACTCAAAAAGGTTGTTGAGGCCCCGGGCGTTTCTGGGTACGAGTTCCTTGGGATTAGAGACGTTGTCATTGAGGGCTTGGAGGATTATGTCGATGAGATTTACGTCGACAGGCTCGGCAACGTCATTGCACACAAGAAGGGGAGCGGGCCGAGGGTTATGATAGCTGCCCACATGGACAAGATTGGTGTTATGGTGAACCATATAGACAAGGAGGGCTACCTCCACGTCGTTCCCGTCGGTGGCGTTGACCCAAGGACTCTGGTTGCCCAGAGGATACGCTTCTTCACTGAGAAGGGCGAGCGCTTTGGCGTGGTGGGCCACATACCGCCGCACCTCCAGAAACCCGAGGACAGAAAGAAGGCAGCTGACTGGGATACCATTGTCGTCGATGTTGGCGCTGACAGCAAAGAGGAAGCCGAGGAGATGGGCTTCAAGGTTGGAACCATCGGCGAGTTTGCGCCTGCATTCGTCCAGCTCAACGAGAACAGGATTGCTACGCCGTACCTCGACGACCGTGTCTGCCTTTACGCTATGATAGAGACGGCCAGGGCCGTCGAGAACCATGAGGCCGACATATACTTTGTGGCCAGTGTTCAGGAGGAGGTCGGCCTCAGGGGTGCAAGGGTTGCCAGCTACGCCATCGATCCGGAGATAGGCATCGCCATGGACGTCACTTTCGCCAAGCAGGTCGGCGACAAAGGCAAGATAGTTCCCAAGCTCGGCGGCGGTCCGGTCATGGACGTTGGGCCAAACATCAACCCCAAGATAAGAGCCTTCGCCGATGAGATTGCCAAGAAGTACGAGATTCCACTCCAGGTCGAGGCTTCACCAAGGCCAACCGGAACGGACGCCAACATAATGCAGATAAACCGCGAGGGCGTCGCAACCGCAGTTCTGAGCATACCGATAAGGTATATGCACAGCCAGGTCGAGACCGCTGACCTTAGGGACATCGATCTCACGGTAAAGCTCGCCAAACACATGCTTGAGGAGCTCCGCGAAATAGACCTGACTCCGTGAGGGTTTTCCTTAAATTTTTCTCCGGATTCTCCTCCCAAGTTGGCGTTTTTGGGCTTTTATACACCCTCAATGGGAAAGGTTTATCACCTCGGTGGCCAAAATCAATATAGGGTGCGGTATGTGAGATACGGCCGCGTTGGACTGGAATGCATTTGGCCGGATGGCGCGCCTGGAGCTTTTAAATGGACGTTATTAAATGGCTGGAATCACTTGTGATGCTTATAGTAGCCGGGGGAATGCATGATGATCGAGATTGAGGTCAAAGGATACGCCGACGATATGGTGTTTGAGAGGGTGAGGGACAGGTTCAAGTTCATAAGGAGAGAGTACCACGAGGATACATACTTCCAGCACCCGTGCAGGGACTTCGCCCGCACGGACGAGGCCCTCAGAATAAGGATCAAACGGTTCGATGGACATTTTGAGGCGTTTCTTACGTACAAGGGGCCGAAAATTGACAGCAGGTCGAAGAGCAGGAGAGAAGTCGAGGTTCCCATCCAAGACCCCGACAGGCACATGGAGATACTCACGAGCCTGGGGTTCAGAAAAGTCCTGACGATCAAGAAAGTCCGGGAGAAGTACTACGTAGGCAGAGGGGTTGTCATAGACCTGGACGAGATTGAGGGCCTCGGAAAGTTTGTTGAGGCAGAGGCCATTGCAGAGCGTGAGGACGTTCTTAACGAAACCGTCGAGAGGCTGATAAGGCTGCTGAAGGAGCTGGGTGTCGAGAGGTTTGAGAGGAGATCCTACCTTGAACTCATTTTGGGCCGGGAGGTGGAACATGGGGAAGTTGGATGAGTTTTTTGGGACAATCCGGGGTGAGAAAAAACGCTCGGAGCTTGAGGTAGTGGAGGAAATCGAGGACCGCCTGAGGGACGGGGATATCGCGGGTGCTATAGAGAGGCTCGGTACCCTCGAAAAGGAGGCCAATCTGTTCCTGGCCCTGCGCATGGTGGTTCGGGCCCTGGTGGAAAAGCTGGACGAAAAAGTGGCGTCTGATGCTGGTGCGGAGGACCTTGAAGAGGTCAGGGGACTGATAAAGTCCCTGCTCCCCTACGCTAACGGTCTGTTTAATCCCCGGTACCGCGCGGTCATTCTTTCGGACCTTGCGATCCTGTTCTACAAACTGGGCGACGACATGAACGGGGATATTGCCCTGAAAACTGCACTCAACATGGCCGAGAGCCATCCTGATCTAACGAGGGACATACTTATGAACCTGATCCGGAACGGCCTGCTGCGCAAGGCAGGGTATGCGATGCGGATTGTGAGGGACCGGAAAAATCTAGACATTGTGCTTTCGCATCTCGCGGAGATGTTCTACAGGGCGGGTGATGAGGAAAGGGCCGGACTGGTGGCGGAACACATCGCCAGTCCATTTCACAGGGCCCTGACACTGGCTTCCTTTGCGTCTGTGGAACAGGAAAGAAACAACCTGGAAAAAGCTCTGAGACTGCTGGACGAGGCTATTCACTTCGCAGAGATGATCGAAGACCCGGACGCCAGGTTTGAGCTCATGCTGAAGCTCTACGATATGAAATACTCTTTCGTCGGGAAGAGTATCAACGTGAGGGACGTCCTATCTGAGTGAGCAGCTCCTCCTCACTGGCAACTGGCCGCCTGAGGAGGCCCAGCTTTGCGAGCTCGTAGGAGACCTCTACAACATGTGGGAGCCTGACGCCGAGGTTTCTGAGGGTCTCCACCTCTCCGAGGAGGTCGGACGGCCTTCCCTCAAGAACCACCCTCCCCTCGTTCATGACGATAACCCTGTCCGCGTACCTGAAAATGTAATCCGTGTGGTGCTCTACCATAACCACAGTTATCCCGTATTCCCTGTTCAGCAGCGACACAAGGCCGAGAACCTCGTTGCGTCCCAGGGGGTCAAGCTGACTTGTCGGCTCGTCCAGGACAAGCACCGATGGCTCCATGGCGAGAACAGCCGCTATCGCAAGCCTCTGCTGCTGCCCACCACTCAGGTTGGGGGGGAACTCTTTTTCAAGCCCCTTGAGGCGGGTAACTTCCAGAACCCACCTGAGCCGCCTCAGTATCTCGTTTCGCTCGAGGCCCAGGTTCTCAAGTCCAAATGCTATCTCCTCCTCGACGGTCATGTTGAAGAGCTGGCTCTCAGGGTTTTGGAGAATCAGCCCCACCACTGTGGAGAGCTCCGAGACGGGGGTCTCCCGGGTGTTGTATTCCTCACCTGTCCGGGGATCCCTGATCACGATGTCCCCGGAAAACTCCCCCTTTATCAGGTTGGGAATTATCCCGTTGAGCGTCAGGCAGAGAGTGGACTTTCCGCTTCCGCTGGGGCCTATGATCCCAAGGAATTCCCCTTTTCTGACCTCAAAGCTGACGTCCTTCAGGGAGTATCTCTCCGCCCGCCTGTAGCGGAAGCTCACACCCTCCACTCTGATGACCTTCATCTGCCCTTCACCACCCTGGGGGCCAGGAAGAAAACGCTTATGATGAGCACGAGGGTGGAGAATATCTCAAGCCTGCCGACCCACATGTGGAGTATGAGCAGGATCTTCATATCGACCGGGAGGTGGGGTGACGTTATGCCCACGCTCAGCCCGACGTTTCCCTGGGCAGACGCTATCTCAAAAAAGGAGTCTGCGAGCGTCGTGCCTAGCCTCATCATGGTGTAGATCGTCCCGAAGAGCAGTATCGCAAAGTACGTCATGGTGAAGCTCATGACCTCCTGAACGTCCTCCTCTGTGAAGACGTAATTACCGACTTTCCTCTTTATGACTGCCCCGCGGGGCAGAATGGCGCTCTGGATCGTCCATTTTAGGCTCTCATACATTAGGGTGACGCGTATGAGTTTTATACCTCCCGCGGTGCTTCCGGCGCCTCCACCGATTACCATCAGAATTCCCAGCATAAACTTACCGAGCTCGGGGTACTTGCTCAGGTCGGCTATGCCGAACCCCGTACACGTTATCGCAGAGACGGCATGGAACACCGCCTGCCTCAGGGCGTCTCCTATCGCGTCCCCCATTCCCGTGAGGCTAAGGGCGATTATCGCTATTGCGGGGAGAATGAAGAAGAACATGTACCTTACCTGGACGTCCTCAAAAAAGTGTCCGAGGCTTCTGTCCCTGAAAACCTTATAATGGACGGTAAAGTTCACTGCACCCATTATCATTAGAAATATCGTTACGGCCTCGATCGAGGTGCTGTTGAAGTACCCTATGCTGAGGTCATGGCTGCTCATACCACCCGTTCCAAGCCCGGTCATTGAGTGTATGAGCGCGTCGAAGAGGGGCATGCCGTTGATGTAGTACAGGTATACCCCGACCAGAGTCAGGACAAAGTATATCTCAAATATCACCTTTGACGTGTTGACGAGGTTGGGAAGTATCCTCTCGCTTCTGGCCTCGGCCCTGTAGAGCCTCGCCGCAGCGACCCCAGGCCGTATGAGGATAGTGAGGGCCACGAGGACTATGCCTATCCCGCCCAACCACTGCATCCATGCCCTCCAGAAGAGTATTACGTGGGGGTAGCTCTCCAGGTTGCTCATCATGGTGAGGCCGGTTCCAGTCCATGCACTCATGCTCTCAAAATATGAGTCAATGAAGGACATGTTGGCGATGTATATGAAGGGAACCACGCTTACAAGGGAAGCGAAAAGCCATGTAAACGCCGCGGACACCATGGCCTGTCTGAGGTTTACGTCTTCAATCTTTCCCATGTGCCTGCCGAGCCACGCACCGAGCAGTATTGAGAAGACCCCCGGAACTGCGAAGTAGATCGCGTATTTGATTTCATCCGGATAGAACCACACGATGAGCACCGGAAAGAGGTACGCGATGCCCACACCCTGCAGGATTGATCCTATGAGATTCTTGACCACGAAGATGTCGTCCGAGATGTTGATGTACTTCCCCAGCTCCAGCATGGGCCCACCGTAGAGGTAGGGTGTGCACAGAATAAAAAGGTTTTTCCTGCGTGGAAAGGTTTAAGGGGAAACGGGGCGTTCATATCTCGGTGATACAAAGTGGACGAGATGGAGGCCCTCATCAAGGCAGGGGAGATAGCCAGACAGGTCAAGAGAGAGGTGGAGGACCTGATAAAACCTGGGACAAAACTGTACGATATTGCAGAGTTCGTTGAAAGAAGGATAGTGGAGCTGGGGGGGAAGCCTGCATTTCCGTGCAACCTTTCGCTGAACGAGATAGCGGCCCACTACACGCCGTATTCTGGTGATGAAACCGTCCTGAAAGAGGGGGACTATCTGAAAGTGGACATAGGGGTTCATGTTGATGGGTACATTGCCGATACCGCGGTCACCTATCGTGTTGGGATGGACGAGGACGACCTCATGGCCGCGTCAAGAGAGGCCCTGGAGAACGCCATAAGTGTCGTCCGGGCGGGAGTCAGAATAAGCGAGATTGGAAAGGTCATAGAGGAAACGATCAGAGGGTACGGGTTCAACCCGATAGTCAACCTGAGCGGCCACAAGATCGACCGCTACAAACTTCACGCGGGCGTTTCAATCCCAAACATACACCGACCCGCCGACAGCTACGTCCTCAAGGAGGGTGATGTCATAGCCATAGAACCCTTCGCGACTACCGGGGCGGGCCAGGTGGTAGAGGTTCCGCCCGCGCTGATATTCATGTTCATCAGGGACAGGCCCGTAAGAATGCCCCAGGCCAGAAGGCTGCTTATGCACGTAAAGAAGGAATACAACGGGCTCCCCTTCGCTTACCGCTGGTTGCAGGGTTTTATGCCAGAAGGACAGCTCAAACTCGCTCTGGCCCAGCTCGACAGGATCGGGGCGATATACAGCTACCCGATACTAAGGGAGGTACGGGGAGGCCTTGTCAGCCAGTTCGAGCACACGGTTGTGGTCGAGAAGGACGGGGTGTACGTAACGACCTGAATCTCTTTTCTTTTCTGTTCAATGGCTTCAAGACAGACTGGAATGGCTATTAGAATTGATGAGAAGGGAATGAACCCCTCACGGGCTCGGCAGTTGGCGCCGGGGCAGGGATTTGAACCCTGGTGGGCGGACGCCCACGGGATCTCGAGTCCCGCGCCTTCCCAGGCTAGGCTACCCCGGCGCGGTTTGGAGTTCTCGTGCGAGTTTTATAAACCTTTCCGCGAAAAATTTATTAACCTAACTTAACTAAAACCTATCAGGTCGGGATTGCAAAGGTTTAAATTATTGGGCGCCCTAATAATAAAATGAAGGAGGTGGCAGAAATGGTCGGTATTCTTGTGCAGGAGGTTATGACCGACAAGTTCCAGAAGATAGACATCAACGCCCCGCTTTCTGAGGCGATTGGCATCTTTGAGAAGGAAGACCCCGACCTTATTCTGGTCTTCGACGGAAACGTGTACAAAGGTGTTCTGACCCAGGACCTTATTATACACTCCCACCTCAAGTGGGACCCAACCAAAGCCAAGGTTAAGGACGTTTATAAGACCGCTCCAGTTATCAAACCGAACGAGGATCTAAGCAAGGCCGCCAAACTTATGATTGAGATTGACCTGCGCTCCCTCCCGGTTGGGGAGAGCAAAGCTGAAATAATCGGAGTCATAAGCGATTTAATGCTCTTGGACAGGATCGCTAAGGAAGAGTTCGGAAAGAGAAAGGTAGAGGAGTTTATGACGAAGGACGTCATCACCCTCAGACCGGACGACACGGTTGCCAAAGCCTTAGCGACGATGCGCGACCACGCCATCTCGAGGATTCCCCTCGTCAACGAAGAGGGCAGGCTTGAGGGCCTCGTTACGCTCCACGACCTCATAGTCAGGTTTATAAAGCCGCGCTTCAAGGCTCAGACCGGTGAACTCGTCGGCGAGAAGATACCGCCCTTCTCGACCCAGCTCAGGGAGGTCATGATAAGGGGCGTCATTACCATACTGCCCGATGCCACTGTCCAAGAAGCCGTTGCAACGATGATAGACAACAACATCGATGGCCTTATCATTGTAGATGAGAACGAGAGAGTTAAGGGCATCCTTACCATCAAGGATCTGCTCCTGCCGATTTCAAGGATGGTCGAGAAGGAGGTGAGGTTCTACCTCCAGCTCGGAGGAGACGCCGCCCTACTGAGCGACTTCACCAGGGAGAGAATTATCAACGATGTAAAGCGCTTCGTTGATGGGTACGAAGATCTGCTCGGCCAGGAGGGCATAATCTACCTCTACATCAGGCGCTTCAACGAGCGCTTTAGGGGTGTGCACCTCTACCAGGCCAGGATGCGTGTCGTAACCGACAAGGGTGTCTTCGTGGCCACCGGGGAGACATGGGGTGCCATACAGGCAGTCCACGATGCCCTGAGGATCATAGAGAGGCAGATACTGCAAAAGGCAGAGCTTGAGAAGGACACACACTACTACAAACGCTTCCTCGAAAAAATGGGGTTAAGCTGAGGGGCTCAGCCCCTCTGGAACTCTCTTTCCAGTATCTTTCTGTGGGTATGTTCTAGAGCCTCAGGATCCACCAGAAGCACCATTGTGCCGTTCTCCATAAGGACTCTGTCCTTGAGGTTTATCAGGAACTTAAACGCCCTCTCGAACCCATTTTCCAGAATCAAATATTCGACGGCGTCTATGTATATTATACTATATCCCCTGTCAACTGCCCGGATTACAAGATCCACCAGGATGTCGATTTTTGTCGGACTTATCGCGTATATGCTCGGCTTTTCGTTGATCTCCCCCTCCAGCACCCTGGTGACCCAGAACACGAGCGAATCCGGATGCAGCCCGTCCTTAAGAGCCCGCATATCCTTCCGGGTGATCACCACAAGGTTTGAGATGTCCTCCAGCTTGCCTATCCTCTTTGAGACATCGTCTGGTTTGTAGCAGATGAACGCCCCCGAGGGGGCTTTTGACGTGCCGCTCTGAGTTTTGATCCTGGGAAACGGGACAAAAACGAACTTGAGCGCTCCCACCGCCGCAATCGACCTGAAGATCGCACCCAGCAGGAACCCGATGGGGATGAACCACTTAATGTACCTGGTCACAGGGTAGGTTATGTTCAGTGCGCCCAGGAGTATAAGCCCCCAGGGGAAGAGCATGTCCAGGCCGTGGTCCCGTATCTCGTACTCCCGCAGAATCATTCCGAGGTATATCAGCGAGCCGCCGTAGGCGAGCGAGGGGAACACTGCCTCAACGGAGTGGTTGCCCCCGAAGGCGTCAGCGGCAAGCAGGAAGAGCCATGTATACGAGGCCACGAGGAATACGGAGAGGTAGACCACGTGGCGCAGGTGGGTGGTTCTGTACTTTATATGTAGCGTCCCCCATATGATGAGGGTTGCTATGAAAAAGTTCGGTATCTTCGATGCCAGGGGATACACCTCGTCCGCTATGTGGATCCCGAGGGGGTCGAAGAGGTAACTCTCGATGTCCAAGGCGTTTATGAACATCGCAGCGCTCAGGAGAGCCCATCCCTTTTCCCTTGTCTGGTGGGCCTTGTATACCACGGAGAAAAACAGCACCCACCTGGAAATAAAGTTCAAAAATGGGATGGGGTTAAAACCGCTCATAACTCCCTCACCACTTTTTCCTGCTTCACAACGACAAGACTGTTTCCGGGAACGTTTTTGTCAACGACGACCCCCGGCCCAACAAACGAGTTGCTCCCTATCTTCCGGCCGGGGTATATCGTAACGTTTATTCCGATCTTCACCCCGTGCCCGATTATGGCCCCCAGCTTGTGCCTCCCTGAGTCTTCCAGCTTCCCCTTTATCTCAACCTTTACGTTGCCCCTGTCATGCCTCAGGTTGGCAGTTATGGTTCCCGCCCCCAGGTTGGTGTTCTCGCCGATTATTGAGTCGCCGACGTAGTTTAGGTGCGGTGCGTTGCTGTTGTCCATGATTATCGAATTCTTTATTTCAACAGCGTTGCCAACGTGGCAGTTGTCACCGATGCTCGTGTAGGGCCTTATGAAGCAGTTCGGGCCGATGCGGGAGTTCCTGCCGATCTTTACTGGCCCAATGATGTATGCCCCGCTCCTTACGACGGTCCCCTCGCCTATCTCGACAGGCGGGACTATGGTGGCTCCCTCTTCGACTATGCCCTTGATTGAGTGCTTCAGCCTGTTCCTGAGGAGGTACTCGTTGAGCTCCAGCAGATTCCACGGCCTGCCAACGTCGTTCCAGTAGCCGGAATAGACCGCGTAGGTTATCTTCTTTCCCTCCTCGATCATCAGGTTCAGGGTGTCCGTTATCTCGTATTCGTTCCTGCTGCTCAGGGGGGTCTTCTCGATGAACCCGAAAACCTCTGGCCGGAAAACGTAAACTCCAAGGTTGGCGTAGCCGGAGACCTTACCGGGCTTTTCCTTTACTGCCTTGACAAGGGGCCCCTCCACATCAATCTTGCCGAAGTGGCTCAGGTCGTCGAAGTGCTTAACGAGGAGGGCGGCGTCGGCCTTCTCTTTTCTGAACGCTGAGATAAGCTCCTTAATGCCATCTATTTCAAAATATATGTCTCCATTAGCTACTATGAACTCTTCTCCGTTGATATGGTCCTTGGCGGACTCTATTGCCTTTGCGGTACCTTCCCCCGGCAGCTGTTCAACGTAGGTTACCGGCTTCCCGTTGAACTCGTCGCCCAAGGCCTCAACCAGCCGCTCCTTCCGATAGCGGACTATGACTATGAACTCGTCAACGAAGGGATCGAGGTTCTCCATCACATACTCTATTATCGGCCTGTTGGCAACCTTGAGCACAACCTTGGGCCTGTCATCGGTGAGGGGCCTCAGCCTTTCCCCTTTTCCAGCTGCAAGGATTACACCCTTCACAGAACCACCCCCAGGAGATAGACAATTACCGGGATCATCCCGAACGCACCTAGGAAAGCCCTCTCTCCCATGACGTCCACGAATTTAATAAGTGCGTTCATCGCCAGCATGCTCGCCGCAAACGCAGTCAGGAACGAGGCAAAAAGCAGAGACACCGGCAGCACCGGATCCCACCTTATGAACAGCAGCCTCGTTATGAAGTATGCCGGGGCTATTAAAAAGCTCAGTTCAAGGGTTCTTTTTACTCCGACCCCGGTGCAGACCAACCCTAGGACGACCAGCCCGCTCCTGGAAATCCCCCCCAGAAGCGCTGCTCCCTGGGCAAGCCCAGCCGCCACAGAATCTATGAGGGTGGGCTCGCCGCTCTCTGCCCTCAGCTTTTCCTGAACCCTTTTCAGGGGACAGCGAAAGCGGCCGAAGAGCAGTGAAAGCCCCAGGAGCATAGCCCCCACAAGGGCGTTTACCAAGTCGGCGGCTGACCTGCTGAGAGCGGTGCCGGGCCCCACCATTACGGGGTAGCCTATGAGGACGGTGAAGAGTGAGGCGTAGACGAGGTACCTCACGTCTGAGTCGGGGGCCCTCATCAGTACACGCTGCGATCCCGATGCTATCCTCTCCCTGAAGTAAAAGAACACAGCAAACGTGGTCCCCAGGTATGCCGGAACAAGGTAGTCGGCATAGCCCGGCGATAGCAGTGACAGCACTCTCTCCACTGAGTACCCGTCCGGGCTCATTGGGAGCCATGAACCGAGACCGATAATAATCCCTGAGATCAGAGGGGTCAGGTACCCTTCAATATTTACCATAGCAACCACATCGGAGATTTTAACGACAGGTAACATAAACTTTTCGAGGGGGCGCTGTGAAACCCGCGTGTGAACACCACAGTCGCCCTCTGCTCAAAACCTCAAGCACCTGGCGAACCTTTAAATACTCGGCCGAAAAGCTAAGCACCGCGAGAGAAAAGGAGAGGTGGGAGAGATGAAGAACCCGTTCGAAAAAATGCCGACTGTGCTTACCGCTGACGAGCTCATCGACAAGGCGTTCCGGAGGGCTGAGAAGGCTGCATCAGCCTTTATGCCCAAGGGCGGCCCGAGGGCAAAGGCGAGACAGAGGGAGGAGCTCAGGGTAAGAACTGTCTCCAACGTTGTGAGGGATAATCTCAGGAAAATACTTGACAGGACTCCGGGCGTTTCAACACTTCCTCCTTTCTACAGGGAACTGGTTGACACGCTCGTTGACAGAGACCAGTTCCACCGCTCGCTGGCCCACGTCAACTGGGCGATAAAGACGATACGCAACCTCGAGCAGCGCTATGTTGAAAAGATAAGGTATGAAAGGGATCCAAATGAGATAGCCAGGCTCAGGAGACAGTTCTACGGCCGCGTTGCAGACATATTAAGGGACATAGCGGACGACCTTGAATACCTCAACCAGGCAAGAAATGTGCTGAAAGACCTTCCAGTCGTTGACCTTGAGCTTCCGACGGTTGTCATAGCCGGCCACCCCAACGTGGGCAAGAGTACCCTTCTGCGCGCACTTACAAACGCGAAGCCGGAGGTTGCCAGCTACCCCTTCACCACCAAGGGCATAAACGTCGGCCAGTTCGAGGAGCACTACCTGAAATACCAGGTCATAGACACGCCCGGCCTTCTCGACAGGCCGCTGAGCGAGAGGAACGAGGTCGAGAGACAGGCTATCTTAGCGCTCAAGCACCTCGGAAGGGTCATCGTCTACATCTTCGACCCGAGCGAGTACTGCGGATTCCCGATAGAGGAGCAGACCCACCTCTTTGAGGAGATCCACCGTGAGTTCGGCGAGTTCCCGTTCATAGTCGTCCTCAACAAGGTGGACATAGCCGAGGAGGAGAAGATAAAGGCTGTTGAGGACTTCGTCCGCTCCAAGGGGCTTGAGCCGCTGAAGATTTCGGCTCTGAACGGCGAAGGATTAGACGAGCTGAAGGAGAAGGTTATAGAACTCGTTAAGCCGATAGTCGAAGAACAGGCAAAGAGGATAATAGAGAAGGAGCTGAGGAAGTACAGGGAGGAGTTTTAGGCTTTCTTTTCCCGTTTCCCCCACTCATTCTCCACGTCTCGACGTTTCTATAGAGCTCCCTAGCCTTTAGCTTTCCCGCGAGTTTTTAACACGCCAAAGTGCTATAGATAATTTTCAGTTTTCACTTGGGAGATGTTATATACTTTGAGCACGTATTCTTATTGGGTGAAGCAGATGGAGTATTCTAGGATTGAGAAGATACTTGCGAGCTTGTTTGTCGTTTTCCTTCTCCTTGCGAGTATCAACTTCCTCCGCGAGCTTGAGGACATCCCTCAGAGGCCGGATTACAGGTATTACCAGGAGAAGTACGGTATATCGAGCCTTTACGAGAACCAAAGCCGTCTAATGAAGCTTGAGAAAGACCTCTTCCAGATATACCAGCAGGCCGAGTCCAATCTGACGGACGTTGAGAGGATATATCTCTTTAAAAGGGAAGAGTACAGGGTGGCGCTGGAGAGCGGGAACGTCACAGAGGATACCCCCAACAGGCTGAAGGAGGAGTACCTGTCCGCAAAAGAAGCCTATGAAAATGCCTACTACCAGTACCTCAGCGCAAAGGGTGCTTATGGGCAGGTTCACAGCCAGCTCGAAGAACTCAGCTCCAGAATCCGGGAGCTGGAAATGAGGGCAAACGAGGAGTACAGCCGTGCATACCAGATGTACAGACTTAAGGTTCTTCTTTTGAAGCTAACCTTTGTTCTGCCGCTCTTTGCGGTCTCTCTGCTGCTTCTCAGGAGATACAGGAACATCTACACGTCCTCTCTTATTGCGTACTCATCCCTGCTCCTGCTCTACTTGATACTGTCGGCCATATGGAGCACTGTGCAAGTCATAGGATTGAGCCTATTTGGGGCATTCACAACGTTTGTAGCCCTCTACTATCTCAGGAGGGAGTACTTCGGGCCAGAGAGAATCTACAAAAGGAGAATTGCCCAGGGAAAATGCTATAACTGCAGCTTCCCTGTAAAAGACGACTACCTCTACTGCCCCAACTGCGGTGCAGAACTAAAAGAAAAATGTGAGCACTGTGGGGCCCTAAAGCCGATCCACTTAGAGTTCTGCCCGTACTGTGGGAAGTAGCGCCATCAGGCGCTCTCTTCTTTTATCAGGATAGCGTTGACAACTCCATCCTGGCCGGGCCTGCTGGTGACGATGGCCCTGCCGGCCTCGGTTTCGATGATGGCGCCCCTGGTGATTATGTTTCTCCTGACGTACTGCCTGTTGGCGGGGTTCTCAAGAACCCTAAGGATTTTGACCTTCCTGCCCTTGCCGTTCTCGAAGACGTTGGCGTAGAGGGCCTCAATGAGGCGGACCTTCCTGTTGCCGCCGTAAGTCCTGATTATCTTCCTCTTCTCCCTCTCTTCAGCGACCTTGGTAAAAGCCGGCTCCCTTCCGAGTTCCCTCTTCCTCTTCTTCCTAGCGAGGATAATCCTTCCGCCTGAAGGCTTCTTGAGTGATCTTCCCTGCCAGATAGCCATTTATCTCACCTCATGAGATTGATATCGCCTTTACAACCTATCGCCACTTTGGGAGGTTCGTTTATAAGCTTTTCTGGAACCCCTCCCGGAAAAACTTTAAAAGCCTTCCGTTCCTTACTCCAACCGGTGGTGGTATGGGAGCAGTAGACGCTTTTGTGAGGACTTTCTCTCTCATTTTGGAGAACAAAAAACTATACCTGCTGGCGCTCATCCTAGCACTTATCCTGGCTCCCATCGGGGCGTACCTTATCCCGAACGAAATGCCCTACGAGTACAACCAGACGACGATGCAGAAGGGCAACGTCATAATAGAGGAGTACGGGAGCCCTATAAACGGGGAAGACATGGGTCTTTTCATTCAGCTCATGAAAGGGCTGGCGGCCTATCTCCTGATCTCAGTAATCCTGAGCTCTATCTTTGAGTACGGTGTGGTCAAAGGAGCTCTGTCTTACCTCGCCGGGGAAGAGCGCTCCCTTGGAGAGCTCATCATTGCAGGTATAAGGCACTTTCCGGGCGTGCTGTTGATAAACGTCATATACTCCCTCATCGCCCTGGTGTTCATCGGGGTGGCTTTCCTGCCGATAGTTGCGGGCATTTTGACCCTTCCAGTCGGCGGGATTCTTATCTTCATTGGGATAGCTATAACGGTGTTCGTCGCAGCAATCGTGACCTCCCTCTCAGCAATCTCCATCCCCCTCTACGTGGACAGGGGGAGCATAGGGGCAGCCTTTGAAGCCTTCGGGCGGGTCTTCAAGAACCTCCTCTCAAGCGTTGGCTTCGGCTTCCTGATGTGGGTCGGAGTCGTTGGAATAGCTATGATATCGGCGCCCATAGGTTTCGTGACAGAAACCTTCCTCACCTCAGGAATAGGAGCCTACATATCCGGGTTCCTCCAGGCACCGTTCAACGCGCTGCTCTACACCTTCATGTGGGTCGCGGGAGTGGCGTTTTACAGGGAGCTCCAGAGGACCGAAGAACTGAAAAAAGTGGACGAAGAGCTGGCGGAGCTCGGGATCGAGGTTTAACCTCCATACTTCTTCTCTTTTGCCGCCTGAACCAGCCCCTTGAAGACCGGCGCCGGGTTCATCGGCCTGGACTTGAACTCCGGGTGGAACTGGGTGGCTATGAAGTACTTCCTGTCTGGCAGCTCCAGTATCTCCATCCTCCTGCCGTCGTCGCCGGCTATGCCGCTGAAGATGAGGCCTGCCTTCTCAAACTTCTCTATGTAGTCCGGGTTGACCTCCCAGCGGTGTCTGTGGCGCTCGTAGACTATCTCCCTGCCGTAGAGCTTTCTCGCGAGGGTGTTGGGCTTTATGTGGACGGGATAGGCACCGAGCCTCATCGTCCCGCCGAGCCTGTCCAGGTCGCGCTGTTCGGGCATAAGATCAACGACCGGATACGGTGTCTGGGGGTCTATCTCGGTTGAGTGTGCCCCCTTCAGGCCGAGGACGCTCCTGGCGAACTCCACAACGGTGAGCTGGAAGCCGAAGCAGATGCCAAGGAATGGTATGTCGTTCTCCCTCGCGTAGCGGGCGGCCATCATCTTGCCCTCTGTTCCCCTCGCGCCGAAGCCGCCGGGAACGATTATGCCGTCAACACCTTCGAGGAGCTTGAAGCCGTGCCTTTCAAGGTCTTCGGCCTCCACCCAGCGTATTTTGACCTTCACACCGTTGGCGACGCTGGAGTGTTTGAGGGCCTCCTTTATGCTCAGGTAAGAGTCGGCAAGCTTGACGTACTTGCCGACCACGGCAATCTCAACGGTATCCTCAAGGGACTTGTACCTCTCGACCATCTCACGCCAGGCATCAAGGTCCGGCTCCTTCTCAGGGAGGCCGAGCCTCTTGGTGAGGTATCTCGCCAGTCCCTCCTTCTCCAGCATGAGGGGAACCTCGTAGGTGTCCTCGACGTCGTAGGCGCTGATAACTGCCTCGTCCGGAACGTTCGTGAAGAGGCTTATCTTGAGCCTCGCGCTCTCCTCAAGCGGCTCCTCGGAGCGGGCGACTATCGCGTCCGGTTGGATTCCGAGGCTTCTAAGCTCCTTAACGCTGTGCTGGGTCGGCTTGGTCTTCTGCTCGCCGACGACCCTTAACTTGGGCACGTAGGTGACGTGGACGAAGGCGACGTTCTCCCTTCCTTCTTCAATCTGCACCTGCCTCGCGGCTTCGAGGAAAGGCATGCTCTCTATATCGCCGACGGTTCCGCCTATCTCGACCACAACGACGTCGTAGTCCCTGGCGATGCGCCTTATGCGCTCCTTTATCTCGTTGGTGATGTGCGGAATGACCTGGACAGTGGCGCCGAGGTACTCTCCCTTCCTCTCCTTCTCGATGACGGCGGAGTAGACCTTCCCCGTGGTTATGTTGTGGTCGAAGCTCAAGCTGGTGTCGAGAAAGCGCTCGTAGTTTCCTAGGTCGAGGTCGACCTCTCCGCCGTCGTCGAGGACGAAAACTTCCCCGTGCTGGTAGGGGTTCATCGTTCCGGCATCGTAGTTGAGGTAGGGGTCGATTTTGATGTTCGTAGTTCTAAAGCCCCTGGCCTTCATGAGCATTCCGAGGGATGCGCTCGTTATCCCCTTCCCGAGCCCGCTGACTACACCACCCGTGACGAAGATGAACTTTGTCATGGCAAAACCTCCACCTGTTATGTCGTTGGTTGATTGATGAGTGCTTAAAAGCTTTGTCGAAATGCGGGGAAAACCTTAAATTGAAAAAAGATACGCACTACTTGATGATGTAACATGGGGGCTCTTGAAACTGAAATTGGAAGAACGCTCATAAATAAAAAGTTCCTTGGGGCTCTCCTGATAGCTGTACTCCTCACCTATGGGCTTCCGTTCCCGTTCATCAAGGGATTTCTGGGGGATTACGGGAAGATCAAAGAAATTAGGAAGCAGATGGAGAAAGAAAACGAGGCGATAGTATGCCACAGGGTTTATGACACCGATCCGGAGTTCTTTAGTAGCCACGGAATGAAGTGCAACGACGAATACTACCGGCCCAACGGGACGACGGTCGGATGCTGCGGGATGAGCGTTTACAGGGACACCTACTGGCAATACCTGAGGGTGAAAGGCGACCTAAGGAAAGAACTGCCAAAGTTCCTCCTCTTCGTTGTCTGGGCGTTTCTCTCGCTCCTCACTTTCAGCTACGCCCTGATCAACATCGCTGCAGGCCTATCCGAAGGCAGGGAAGTGTCGATCAGGAAATCTATTCTCTCCGGCTTCCGCGCGCTCCCCGCTCTAGTAGCCTCGGAGTTCATAATGCTCCTCGCCCTCCTGATAGCACTGATCCTTTTGGCAATCCCCATAGCAGTACTCGGCCCCGCCGGTGGGCTGCTCGTGGGGGTTCTGGCAGGGCCGGCCTTTGCCCTTGTGATCCCCGCATACTATTTCACACACAAAATTGGGGGCGTTGGAGAGGTCTGGAAGATCTTCAAAAACAACCCCACCAGTTACATTGTCCTGGGGATACTCTTGGGGACCCTCGACACGATAATGGCCTTCCAGTACGAACACTACCTGGGAATCGGAACGCTCATGATAATGCTGACCGTTGGAGCACTGAGGTACGTGGTCAGCAGTATAGGAGCGCTGGAGGTGTACCTGGAGGGCGGTGGGGCAACGGGGGAGGAAGAGGAAGAAAAGTGGAGGATAGAATGGGAAGTTTGATCATTCCAGCCCGACGCCGTCGCCCTCGTCCTCCTCGGTCAGCTCCCGTATCTCGTAGACTTTGAGGGGAACCTTTTTGAGAGCCTTGCCTATGACGGCCTTAGCGATTCTCTCGGCGTGCTCCACAGTCTGGGCGTTGTAAACTTTTATCGTGAGATACATCCCAACCAGGCCGACCGACCCTATAACGAAGGCGCTCTCAAAGTGGGCCCCACAGACGGGGCACTGGGAGTAACCTATTTCAACCCTCACGAAGTCGAGCTTCTCCTTGTTGAGCGCCTTGGCGACCTTGGAAACGGCAACGTTTATCGCGTCCTCACTCGTCTCAACGTCCCTGACTATGATGGGTGCCTCCAAAACAACGACGTAGTCTCCCATAGCCCTCACCTCAGCCAAAGGCAAAAAGCCTGTCGTCCTCTCCCCTGAAAACGCCGAGCCTCACACCGGCGTCTATGAATCCGTGAGCGTAGTTCAGCGCGGCAAAGGCGGTGACGTAGTCTCCCTTTTCGTAGTAATACTTTGCATCCTCAAAATAGCTCCGCGCCATCGTCAGGAAGTCCTGGGCAACAACCCACAACAGGCTCTTTTCGTGGACGGCTATTTCAAGGGTCTTTAAAGCTTCTTCAGTGATTCTAAAGTACTTCTGGAGCTTTTCCTCGGTTATCTCCCGTCCCACCGGTCTCGCCTCACGGTTGGTTGGATAAGAGTCTTATAAACCTTATCCTGCAAACTTCTCCTACGAGAAGTTTGATCAAGGTTCGTGGTTCCCCTTAAACAACCTTTTAGAAAAAGCTTGTTTTCTGGTGGGCCCGCGGGGATTCGAACCCCGGACCTCCACCTTGTCAGGGTGGCGTCATAACCAGTCTAGACCACGGGCCCAACCCAGGGATGGTGGACCGGCCGGGATTTGAACCCGGGGCCTCCGCCTTGCCAAGGCGGCGCTCATACCAGGCTGAGCTACCGGCCCACTCCCATCGACGCCGTAATCACCTATCAGGGCGGGTTTATAAATTTTGCGGTCGCGGGAATTCATTCAGACACCCATCGAAAAGTTAATATTCTTGTTTTTCAAAAATCCGGTGGTGGCCCTCATGAGTATAGACCCAGTTTTTGAAGCCAAAAAGATAGAGAACGAGATAATCGCATGGCGCAGGGACTTCCACATGCACCCGGAGCTCAAGTACGAGGAGGACAGAACCTCCCGGGTAGTGGAAGAACACCTGCGTGAGTGGGGATACTCCATTAAACGTGTCGGGACTGGAATAATAGCCGACATTGGCCCGAGCGGGAAAACGATAGCCCTCCGCGCTGACATGGACGCCCTGCCCGTCCAGGAGGAGAACGACGTTCCCTACAAATCCAGAATCCCCGGAAAGATGCACGCCTGCGGCCATGACGCCCACACGGCAATGCTTCTTGGGGCGGCGAAGATAATAGCCGAGCACGCTGACAAGCTCAACGGGAGGGTTCGCCTGATTTTCCAGCCGGCAGAGGAGGGCGGAAACGGTGCGGTGAGGATGATAGAGGGCGGTGCGCTGGACGGCGTTGATGCCGTCTTCGGCTTCCACGTGTGGATGGACATGCCCAGCGGGATCATAGGCATCAGGGACGGACCTTTTCTCGCCGGGGCCGGGATATTCCAGGGGAAGATCATCGGAAAAGGCGGTCACGGTGCCTCGCCTCAAGAGACCGTTGACCCTATCCCGATAATGGCTGAGACGGTTCTAGCGTTCCAGACGATAGCGAGCAGAAACGTTCCCCCGATAGAAACGGGGGTCGTTAGCGTTACAAGCATCCACGGGGGGACGGCTTTCAACATCATCCCCGAGGAGGTTGAGTTCAAGGGAACGTTCCGCTTCTTTAAGCCCGATATCGGGGAACTCATACAAAGGAGGATGCAGGAGATCCTGGATGGGGTTACAAGGGCCCACGGAGCCGAGTACGAGCTGAGCATCGAGGAGCTTACGCCCCCAACGGTGAACTCCCCCGAGATGGCGGGCTTTGCAAGGAAGGTGGCTGAAAAATATGGAATGAAGTACGGGGAAGTCCCGCCGACGATGGGTGCAGAGGACTTTGCCTTCTACCTCCAGAAGGTTCCAGGGGCGTTTTTGGCCCTGGGGATACGGAACGAGGAGAAGGGTATCGTTTACCCGCACCACCACCCCAAGTTCGACGTTGACGAAGGCGTACTATACCTCGGCACTGCGATGGAAGTTGCCCTTGCCATGGAGTTCCTCAGGTGAGCTCCTTCGCGAGGATCTTAATTTTTCCCACCTTTTCAGCGCCGAAACTCTCAACACTGCCCGGCAGGAGTGTCAGAACCCGCTCAAACCCGAGAACCTTCGCCCTGCCAAGAACCGCCTTCAAATCCTCAATCCTGCCCCAGAGTAAGAGGGCAACACCGTTTCTCCCAGGGAGATTTTTCAGCGCGTAGTACGAGCCGCCGCTCCTGCCGGATTCGACGGTATAGTGAATCCCGGCGATGTTGTCCTTAAAGGCCGAGAAGAACATACTGTAGGAGCTCTGAAAACGGCCCGCAGCGAGTTCGAGGTTTTTAACGTCCTCCCAGCCAAACTCCGAAGGCTCCACCGTCCCCCTTCCCTTCGCCGGAACCCATAGGGTCGTTCCCGTGAAAAGCTCAACGTTAAAGCCGAGCTTTCTGTAGAATCCCTCCGCACCCTTATCCGGCTGGACCGTCAGCATCTCGACCTTCCGCTCTTTAGCGACCTCCTCAACGAACTCCATCAGCAGCCTTCCGATTCCCCTGCCCCTGTAGTCGGGGTGAACCTCGATAACGTCCACATGCCCTATCCGCCTGACCTCTCCACCGAAGGGCTCCTCGGAAAACAGAACCTCGACCTCGCCAACGATAGTACCGTTTAGCTCGGCGACAGCGGCAAGCTGCTCATCAAGGAGGAGGTTGTTGAGGTGGATCGCGCAGGTCTCAACAGCCATCCATGGCCCGCCCTTGGTGTAGCGTTCGTAAATGCTACCGTTAAGCCTCTCGCTGGCTGTGTGGAGTGAAACTATCCCTTCAACATCATCAAGGGCCGCCAAGCGGATTCTCATCGGCCTCACCAAGGTATCCGAACTTCTCCAGCACGTGGAGTATCCCCTCGGCACCGCCGGCCCCGTAGATCTTTTTCGTCACGTAGTCCGCCTCTTTTTTCAGGCTCTCTGGCGCCTGGCCAACGGCGACGCGGTAGCCCACGACATGGAAGGCATCGAGGTCGTTCTCGCCATCCCCTATGTGGGCGACCTCCTTAGGGCTTATTCCCAGAATTTTACAGGCCTTCTCTATCCCCGTCCCCTTGTTTATCCAGGGCTTCTTGATGTGAATCGCAAAGCCAGAATCAACCGCGATGAGGTTGAGTTCCAGCTCGGCTATTATATCGCGAACGGCCTCGACAGGAACCGTTCGCATAATAACAAGTCCGGCCTTTCTCTCGGGCATCGAGAAGCTCATGACCGCCTCGGGATACCGTCTCTTTATCTCGCTCCAGAGAATCCACTCCTCGTCCATCTTCGTCAGGTAAACCCTTTTCTTCAGCTTTCCTTCTTTGATGGAAAGTGCTCCCCCGTCCTCGGCAACAACCGGGCCGCTCGTGCCTATCATTATCGCCATCGCCTCAGCGAAGGGAACAGAGTTGCCTGTGACAAGCATGACAGGAACGCCCAGGCGCTCAGCCAGCCTTATCGCCCTCAGAGAATCCTCATGAAGCCGCCTGTCCGGGTAAGTGATGGTACCATCTATGTCAAGGGAAATAGCCTTTACCTCCATGACCCTCACCACTCAAGTGCCAGCAAAATAGTAGAACGCAGGCAAATAAAAAGTTTTTTAACATGTCCGGGGCAATCAGTGGTCCTTCATTATCTCCCTGAGCACGCTGGTCGCATAAACACCTTTCGGAAGGAAGAACCTGAAGCACATTCCAGTTTCAGGCACGTAGCCGTAGGTCAGCTCGAGGGGCCTTATCAAAAGCTCCCTCCTTCCGCCGGCTTCAGCCATCGGTTTCGGAAGCTTTCTGAAGACTTCAAGGGATATCCCCTCCGCCTCAAGGATTTCCTCCTCCAGCCTTCCTGGAACACCACTGGCCCTCCTCATGGCGAAGCCAAAGAGGGGGCCGGACACCATCGCCTGGTTTTTCTTTATCTTCCCGTTAACGAAACTGACGTTGGTCTCGGTGACGCGGTAGGTTCTGTCTCGGTAGGGGATGCCACCTTTAAGCTGGATGACTATATCCCCCACTAGGGCCTCGTCGAGGGGGATGCCCTCCTCGATGCGCCTTGAGATGTAGAGGTTGAAGAGGTAGCCCTGGTAGGCGTGGATGAAGATGCGCATTATGGGAAGCGGAAGGCTTAGAAAAGCCCTCTTCCAGCTCCCGGTCTCTTTGTAGCGGTGGAGTATGGTCCTCTCGTAGCGGAGAAAGCTGGGGAACTCCTCCAGGGCCCTCTCAACGTCCCCGGTCTCCCAGAAGTGCTTCCTGGCCTCGTCCCCCTCCATTCCGCCACCGTGGGCGCCGAGGAAGAGCCTCGCTGCACTCTCAAAGTCCCCCTGCAGGAGGAGTTTTCCGATCAGGTGGTTCGTGACGCGCTTCTCCCCGAAGCGCTGGTAGCCAAAGTAGTTGGGAAAGCCGCCCCTTTTCTTCAGCTCTCTCACTATTTCCTTGGTTCTCTCAAAGGCATCCTCACCAACGTCGCGGACGATTATCCTGAACCTGTTTCCACGGAGGTAGCCAAGCTTGATAAAGCGGCCGTAGGAAACGAACCTCAGCTCGATGTCCCTTATCTGGACGTTCTCAACTGCCTCCTTTGCCCCTGCCGGCACGCTGATGTACTGGTAGGTCACCGCGTGCCTGTCCTTCGTCCCGGCGAAGCCTATGTCCCTGTAGTTTATCCCAGCCCGCTTGGCTATCTCCTTGACGGCGCTCATGGTGTCCCAGTTTCGCTTTTTGAGGAGAAACACCGCGTGCTTCTTCCCCTCGAATATCTGGGGCAAGGGGTCTTCGATGACGACGAAGTCCTCAGGTTGAGCTTTGATCCTCCCCCCTATCCCGGGGGTCTCACTCAGATAACGGAATTTGGAGAAAAACTCGCGGTAGTTCATCTCTCACACCAGCTTCAGGTGTCCAGTAACTTTATCGGCCAGCTCCTCCGGGGCCGGGCCGATTGCCAGCACGGTTATCGTTCCAGGGGGGATCTCAGTTAAACCAGCGTCCCTGATGAGCGCCGTTGGGATGCCGAGCTTTTCGGCCTGGGCCTTTAGCTCGAAGAGCTCCCTTTCGTTCTCCGCCTTGACGACGACCTTCTTCTGCCCCTCGTGGAACCAGGCCTTGAACCACTCCGGCTTCTCCTTCTGGGCCTTGAGGGCAGCAGTAACAGCCCCGTGGGCCACCTGGACGGCGAACTTACCTTTGCTGAGCTTGAGATCCTTCCGCGAGACTATGACCTGCTTGTACCTGAACATGGTTCACCCCGGAGAAAAGTGGAGGGGGGAGCTTATAAATTTAAGGAAGAGTTCAGAGCTCGGATGTTTCTTCACTTTCCTGCTTCTCTTCCTCTGCCTTCTTGGGCAGTCCTCCCGGCCGCCGGCTCTTTTTCTTTCTCATCTTTTCCCTGAGCCTCTGGACCTCCGTCCTGTACATGTACACCGCTCCCCCAAGCACCACCGTCGCCACTGCAAGCACAACTGCCAGGGGCATCCACGGGTTGGTGGTGGGGGCATAGCCCTCTGAAACGCTGATTATCTGCCTGGCCAGGGACTCAGGATCCTTCGTGCTGCTCAGCACCTTCTCAACATAGGAGGGTAGCTCTTCGGGCGATGGCCACACTTTGACCTCTTTGACAATGACCTTTGGCGGGACGCTGTTTATTGTGACGAGGTTCCCGAGCGCTAGTCTGTGCTCGTTTCCGAGGGGATCACGGTACGCAAGCTCAGCAGCAACGTTGGCCAGATCTTCGGATATTATGCTCAGGTCAGTCTGCACGCTCTTTGTTTCGCCCGCTTTGATCGTCCCTACGGGGATTTCGGAGGGCCCGTCAACGCTCGACGGGAGGTTTAGAACCAGCGTCGCATTCTTTATAAATTCAAAGTTCGGGCTCTCACCGGATGCCTTGATGGTGAACTTCAGGCGAACCTTGCTTCCGGCCTTGGCAGTGATGTAGTCCGACCATGTGCCGTTGTACGCCGAGGCGGTAACGTCGAGCTTTGGTATGCCATAAACCTTAATGCCCCGAAGTGCCTGTGAGTACACTATCTTCTTTTTACCCGTCTCAAGGCTCTTGTCATCATAGAAAGTCACCATGACCTTCCCTATATCAAACTCGCCGACCTTTGTGGGCTTCAGGACGTAAATGAGGGCGGGCATGTTGGTAAATGCGGGGAACGTCTTCAGGTTCCAGTTTTTGGTCATGCTCACCAGTTCAAAGTCGTTGGGTATTGGGGCCGCAACGCTCACATCGTACGCATCGCCTCTCCCGAGGTTCTGGACGTTTATGGTGAGAACCAAGTTGTCGTTCACCATTATCTCTTTGGGTATTGCGTCTATCTTGGCCGCTATGTTTGCCTCCCTGAGTATTGGGGTGACCTGGGCGTTTTCTGGGGCGTATACCCTTATGACTGCCCTCTTATAATTGGGCTCAACGTTCTGGACGGACAGCTTCAGGGGAGCATTTGGGACGTCCTTCGGGATGTCCCCCACTTCCAGCCTCAGATCGGCAATCTTCTTGCTGCCCTCAAGGACGTCCACCAGAACCATGTCCGGGATCGTGGAGATCAGCTTGATGTTGTACGTGACATTATTGATGGTAACGGGGAGCTGCTCGTTGACGTAGAGAAGGCCGTTGTATACCAGAACTGTCCCGGAGATGGTGGTCGGTTGGGAAGGTGTCTCTTCCTTTGGAACTACCTCGAAGCTGGTGTCGGGCACCCTGGGGACGTAAACGTTGACTTTGGCTGGGCCTCCGGAGTACGTCTCCACAAGCTCTATGTAGACGTAGTTTGAGTAAATAAAGTCGTCGTTTCCGAGGGGATATCCGAGGCCCACGCCCCTCCCTTCGTCCAGCTGGAAGACCCGAGTTTTGTCTGGCATGTCCACCTGAAACGTGGCATCAACCGAGGTGGCGTCCAAGAGCTTTATCTTTATCCCGTGGTACTGTGAGGGGAGGGTTATTGTGTCCCCCTCGTTCATTGTCTGGTTTGCTATGAGCACCAGGGGGGACTGGAGGGTGAGGTATATCGACTGTTTGTACTTGTCTATGAACGTGACCAGTGCCCTCAGGTACACGTCCGAATCGGAGGGGTATGAAACGTAGCCGTCCCTCCCAATGGTTCCCCCGACGCTTTTTCCTTCCGGCCCGGTGATCCTTATGTACACCTGACTCCAGTCAAGGTTTGCATCCACAAACTGTACCTCAAACTGGCCGAGAACAGCCTTGTCTCCCCTTCCGAGGGATATTGCACTGATGGACGCGTAGGGGGGAACCTCAGCGGATTTTACTATCCGGGTCATTGGTGTCATTGAGAGAATCATTAAGCCCAACAAGATTAAAGCTACTGCCTTTTTCATATCTCCAGCCTCCGTATAGGTAGTCAGCTAATAACCAAAAGGAAAGGATGATATAAAGATGTTACGGTGCCAGCCTTTTCCTGTCCCTCGGGAACAGGATGACTTCTCTGATGTTGTTCAGGTCGAGCATCTGCTTTATCAGCCGCTCTGCGCCGAGTCCAAAGCCCCCGTGAGGCGGCATTCCGTAGCGGAAGGCCTTGAGATAGAACTCAAAGCTCTCCGGGTTCAGGCCCTTCTCCCGTATCTGCTCTGCAAGGATTTCAACACGGTGCTCCCTCTGGCCGCCGGAGGTTATCTCAACACCGCGGTATTCAAGGTCAAAGGCCCGGCATATCTCCGGCTTGTCGTCGTACTTCATAATGTAGAACGGTTTGGCCTCGCTCGGATATTTGTAGAGGAAGTAGAGCGGCGCGTTCTCGTTCTCCAGCATATACTTTCCGAGGAGCTTTTCTCCTTCAGTGTCGATGTCTTCACCCCATGGAATCTCCTTGCCAAGGTCGGCGAGGATTTCAAGGGCCCTGTCGTAGCTCACGCGCGGGAAGGGTAGCCTTGGCTCCTCAAGCTCAAAGCCTAGCACTTCAAGCTCCCTCGCGTTGTGCTCCCTCACGTAGTTGATGGTGTGGGTAACGAGCCTTTCGAGGAGCCCCATTACCTCCTCCTCGTTCTCGATGAAGGCCATCTCCGCGTCGATGCTCCAGGCCTCGTTGAGATGCCTCGTCGTGTTGTGCTCCTCGGCACGGAATATCGGGGCTATCTCGTAGACTCTGTCCAGTCCAGAGGCCATCATTATCTGCTTGTAGAGCTGAGGGGACTGGGCCAGAAAGGCGTCCTTCTCGAAGTACTTCATGGGGAAGAGCTCGGTTCCGCCCTCGGTGGCCGTTGCTATAATCTTGGGCGTGTGGATCTCAATGAAGCCCTCGTTGTGGAAGAAGTCGTGGACGGCCTTGAATACGCTGGAGCGTATCTTGAATATAGCCATTACCTCGGGCCTTCTGACGTCCATGAAGCGGTTGTCCAAGCGGGTGTCGAGCTCGGCCTTGACCTTCCCGGTGGGGTCCAGCGGGAGCGGGCTACCCGCCCTGCTTAAGACTTCGAGCCTCTCAGGGAGTATCTCAAATCCGAGCTTTGCCTTGGGCGTGAAGTTGACGATGCCCTCAACGGCCACAACGTCTTCAGAGTTGAGCTTTGGTATTAACTTGAATATCTCTGGGTCAACCTTCTTCTTGGGGGCTGTTATCTGGACTATCCCCTCCCTGTCCCGTATCCACAGGAATTTTATTCCCCCAAGGTCCTTTATCTCCCAGACCCATCCTGCGACCTTAACCCTCTGGCCGTTGAGCTCCTCAGTTATTTCGGCTGAGTAGTGCGTTCTGTACATACCATCTACCTCCGGTCAGTAACGGTGGGAAAGAAAAGGAAGTTTAAATAAAGTTTATCCTAACCTCTTCCCCTGCTATCTGGGAAAGTATGCTCTCCAAGACCTCCGCCTTTTCGGGGAGCTTTCTCCGGTCCCTGCCCATCACTAGAACCTTGTAGTAGGTTCCTCCTCCTGGCTTGTAGACTATGTTGACTCCAAAAACTCCCGCAGGATAGAGGAGGTCGGTGGCGAGCTTCTTAACGTCATCGGTTCCCTTGACCTCAACGGCCTCTATAACACGTATCCTCTTACCTAGCTCCCTCATAAGGGTCTTGATGTTCTTCCCGCCCTTACCGATGGTTATTGGGACGTCTCCTTCCCCGACCATAATGACGATTATGTCCCCCGCCTCAACGGCCTTCTTGAACTCGACGTCCGCATCGCCGATGAGCCTGTACAGGAGTCTCGCAACGTTGACATCAAGCTCGGTTATGACCCCTTCCTGGAGCTTTTTTTCGTCAGCCGGGCACAGAATGTCGTCGGTCTTCAAACACACCTCACAGATCGGTGCCTTCATCTCCTCACCTCCCTTGCCTGAAAAATGAACTTAAATGGGCTAACCCTTAATTCCGGAAGTCCTTTAAAAACCTTATTATGGAAGAAAAGGCTGGAGGAGGCCTTATATCTCTCCTTCTATCTCGCGTTTTATGCGCTCCATGAATTGCTGGGTAAAGCGGTGTCTCTCTTCCGCCATTCTTCTGGCAGTTTCGGTGTACATAAGGTCCTTTAGTTTCAGGATTTTTTCCTCGAAATGCCTCAGCGATGCCTCTATGTCTCTGCCGTGCTCCCCCGAGTACATAAAGACCCTGGCCACACCTATTGCACCTATGGCGTCCAGTTTGTCGGCATCGCTCAGTATCTTCGCCTCAAGTGTCCTCGGTTCGGGGCCACGGGAGAACCTGTGGGCCTCTATGGCGTGAGCGACGGCGGTGATCTTCTCCTCGGGATATCCCAGGCTCTTCAGGTACTGTCTGGCTATCCTCGCCCCTTCAAGGGCGTGGTCCTCAACCTTCCCGGCACTCTCCAGAGGACGGGCGACGTCATGGAGGAGCGCCGCCAGGGCGAGGACTTCAAGGTCTGCGCCTTCCTCTTTTCCAATGTGCATGCAGAGGTTGAATACCCTCTCGACGTGGCTGAAGCCGTGGGTGCCTTCCCTCTCGAAGAAGTGCTTGGCATACTCACGGGTTCTCTCTATGAGTCTGAGGCTCCTACCATCGGCTATGAATTTATCCAGCCTCATTCGATCACCTTAGCGCTTCATCAACCAATGCGTTTAAAAGTTCAACGATTCTGTCGTGGATGCCAGTGGATATGCCGTCAACAGTGGCCGTGTTCTGTCCTGAAACACCGTCTATGAGGCCGAGCTTGGAGATTATCCTTACTATGGTTCTCTCGTCCCAGTCGGGAAGTAGCTTTCTCCCGGACTCTATTGAGGCCTCTGCGACCAGGCCGTAGGCCCCCCAGTTTGATACGGCGGATAGTATGAGCTCGTCCGTTTCGACTGTACTGGCTATAACCTCCCCCCTCGGGACGTACCGTCTCACGAGGTCGTAGATCTTCCCCATCCCTGCCTCGTTGCCGCCGTCCCCTATGCCTATTGTGGGTATCCCGAGCTCTCCCGCCTCAAGAACGGCCCAGTCAAAAGTCTCTCTGGTTATCTCCAGCCCCCCCATGGAATAGTACTTTCCGTTGGGAGCCCGGCCGGGGGTTTCGATGGCTATGACAAGTGAGTACCCCGACAACTCCGGCTCTTCCACGAACCTCAGACCGAAGGGCTCCAGTGCGGTCCTAACCTCCGGATACGTCAGAATTTCCGCCTTCCCACCCAGGGCCTCGATGGCCTTGGCAACGGCAAGCGCCCCGGGGGGGCCGTCGGTTTCTGCCCTCATTGACGGGGGTATCGGAAACCCCGTTATGATCAGAACCCTCTCATAATTGTCTAACAGCATTTTTGCAGAATTATTTAAAAAATTGGGGTTGTCCCTGCGATAGTCGAGGTATACCCTGAGGACGCCCCTTCTGCCGACGTCAGTGTTTATTAAATGCGCTATCATGCTTCATTCACCGGTGTCGTATACGACTATGCGGACTTTCCTGCCTTTTACTGCCTCCTTAAGCTTCCACCAGAGCTCGGTCGGCTCTTCGCTTCTGTGAACCAGCTCGTCGCCGTTTTCCAATTTGACCCTGTGCTCCTCGTACCTGATGAAGTTTCCTTCTGCTTCGAATATCTTTTTCATTCCAACCACCTCAGCACCGTTCTCAGCTCGTGAAGGGTTCGGATTTCATAGTCGGGCATGTGGTAACCGTTGTCCCCGTTCCGGTTTATCCATACGGCCACCATTCCAACGTTCTTGGCCCCGTAAACGTCCTGGGTAAGGGAATCACCTACCATAACGGCCTCCTCTGGCTGGATCCCGAATTTCCCTAGGGTGTGCAGGAATATCTTGGGCTCGGGCTTTATGGCGTTTACGTCGTCCCTTGTAACGACGGCATGAAAGTACTTTGAAAGCCCCGCAAGCCTGAGCTTCAGTCTCTGGTACTCTGGCCCGCTCGTCACCACTCCGAGGGTGTATCCCCTGTCCCTGAGCCACTTCAGCACGGGCACCGTGTCAGGGTAAACCTGGAGCTTGTGGGGGTAGCTCCGGAGGATGTCTTCGTACTTCATATCCAGGGAGAACAGCCGAAAGAAAAAGTTCCAGTCGTGCCAGTCGTAGGTGTCCCTTCGGGAGAATACCTCGCCAAGAAACCGTTCTCTGGCCTCATCGCGGCTTATTCCAAACTTTTTGGCCAAGGACTCGTACACGAGGGGGAGGAACATCTGTATGAGGGGCATCTCCGTAAGCATTGTTCCGTCTATGTCAAAGAGAACGGCCTTTATTTTTTTCATCCGCTACCACCTCTTGACGAGCAGCGCGAGTATTTCAACTTCCTTTGTCAGCGACTCGTCCATTATGACGCCCCAGATTATGTCTTTCTCCGCCAGAATCTCCTGGAAGTTGGCCAGTATCCCGTGGGCGTCCCTGAGGGGGAACTCCTTCCCGACGAGTATGCCTATAAGTCCCCTGTCCCACACACCCCAGTGCCAGCCAAAGTCAACACTTCTCAGGAGACGCAGGATGCCGACGTTCCCTCCGCGGATAATGTTGAAGAGGTCGGCGTAGTCAATGTTCACGAGCATCTGGGCTTCAAGGTAGTAATAGAGCCGCGAAAACATCTCAGCTATGTTGTGGGAGGCCCTCTGGAACGCTTCGACGAGGGGTGTGTCGTCCCCCTTCAAGAAGTCCCACAGGGAGTCGTAGAACACCGTCTCGAAGCCCGACGCCCATTGGGGTTTCTCCCCCACAACAAGTTCCCTTTGGGGAGTCAGCACGTAGGCGAGCTTTATCGTGTCTCTGGGTGCGCTGTCGGTGATTATCCTGAGAAGCTCTATGTTGGCCTCCTTGTCCTCAAAGATCAGCCACAGAAAGGTGTTTTCCGGTATCCTTGAAAAGAACCCCCTAAGGCGCTCCTCGTACTCCTTCGAACGGGGAAGGAGATAATAGGCGGGGTTTACCGTTACCTTGACTGCGCCGTCAACGCCTATACTGTTGACTATCCGCGCTCCGGCGTTTCCAATGCCCACAAAAATATGAGTAAAAGACACCATGGCGACCCCTTACTCTAGGGTCGCGTGCTTCCGCTTCATATCCTTTTCGGTCTTCTGGAACGTTGCCATCAGGAGTGCTATGACGCCGTCCAGGAAGATCATCGTGGAGTCTTCGAAGAGGGTACCCATCGGCGCTATCCACTTGTACTTGGTGAGCATCTGCCTGGCTATGTAGTCTGTGGGTATGTCCGTCTTGGCCCTTCCCGGTATCTCAACTACCACATCGGCGAGCTTCCCCAGGGTTGAGCTGGCGTAGGAGGTTATCGCAACAACTTTCCCGCCCTGCTTTTTGGCTATCTGCGCGGCGTCCACGATGCTGTTGGTCTCACCGGAACCGCTGATGGCTATGAGAAGGTCTCCAGGCTCGAAGGCAGGGGTTATCGTCTCGCCGACGACGTAAACGTTGAAGTCGAGGTGCATGAGGCGCATCGCAAACGCTTTACCGACGAGGCCGCTCCTTCCGGCGCCGTAGATGAATATCTTGTTGGCCCCTATCATTGCATCGACAAAGCCCCTGACCTGCTCCAGTTTGAGCTTTTCCGCAACGCCGGTTATGTGCTCCGTTATGTCCTTCATAGCCTTCCTTATTGTCATCATGTACTCTCCCCAGAAGAGGTCTATTATCTTCCGGGTAACTTCTTCGGGGTCGTCAGCCTTGGTTATTGCACCGCCCACGATTATTATTGTGGCCCCCAGTTCGATTACCTTTGGTATCGTCTCAAGGTTCAGCCCTCCCGCGACGGCGACGGGAACGCTGACGGCTTTGACGACCTTTTCGAGGTCTTCCAGCGGGCTCTTGCCCTGGACCTGTTCGTCTATACCTGTGTGGACCAGTATATAGTGGACGCCCATCTTTTCAAGCTCTTTGGCGCGCTTGACCTTGTCCTTCACGCCTATTAAATCCACCATGACCCTGATTCCATACCTCCTGGCTACTTCAACGGCGTCCTTTATGGTTTTGTCGTCGGCGACACCGAGGATAGAAACGACGTCCGCGCCGTGCCTCGCGGCCATCTCGACCTCCAGTGCCCCCGTGTCCATGGTCTTCAGATCTGCGACTATCTTCCTGTCGGGGAAGCGCCTCTTGAGGAGCTCAACAGCGCGCATGCCTTCCTTCTTGATGAGTGGGGTGCCGACCTCAAGCCAGTGGGCGCCGCCGCGTGCGGCCTTCTCGGCGATAGAAATTGCCTGTTCAATGTCAGTCAAGTCAAGAGCGACCTGGAGTATCATTCCCTCGCCTCCGATGAGTTTTCGTTTTAATCTTTATAGGGCTACTTTTTAAACTTTGGCTTTGAGATTTGACATTAATTTGTTTATCGTCCCTGCCAAGGTTTAAAAAGTGGGGCCCCAACTTCCGGTGGGTGGAATCAATGGTAACGTTCATCCCCTTCGGCGAAAGGCCCAACAGGGACGGCGTTCTCTACGTTCTGCAGCTCCTCAAGCGGAACAAGCTCATTGAGGACTACATGATAGTCGAGTCCAGCCGGGTTGAGCTCCTCCCTGAGCGCATCCCCCAGGACAGGGCGTATATAGTCGGTGAGCATCTCGCGACCTACGGGATAATAGAAAAGCTTCGCCCGCCGTCCATCCTCAGCGTTGACGCCCACACCGACCTGATGCACGACTACCTCGACCACGGCTCATGGCTGGCCTACGCCCTCGATGAGAGGATTGTAAACAGAGCCGTGGTTCTCGCCCCCGTCCTTATGATACCCACTACCGAGAGGACTCAGCTCTGGACAAGGAGGGTCAAAATATTCCCCGCGCTCCTGAGGAGCAGGAAGGTGCGCGGGAAGTGGAGGGCCTACAAGAACCTCCAGACCAACGACATCCTCGAAATCCTGGATGAGGCCAGGAGATACCTGGGGGACGAGATATACCTGACGGTGGATATGGACGTGCTCAGGCCGGAGTACAGGATAGCCAGATTCCAGCACGGCGAGCTGACCTTGGAAGAGCTTCTCGAAATCCTTGGGGAGATTAAACGCAGTTTCCGGATAACGTCTTTTGACATATCTGAGGTGTCTGACAGGATAAGACGCTCAAAACTCGGAAAAAAGGCCTTTGTCGAGGTCTTCCAGCTCCTCATGGGGTGATCACAGTGAAAAAGGGCCCAACGGAGGAGGAGATGAGAACTGTCCTCATGCCCCTGATGCTCTCCGGAGCTAAGATGCTCGATAAGCACTGTCCAAAATGTGGTTCACCCCTCTTCGAGAAGGGAGGGAAAGTTTTCTGCCCTATATGTGAGCACAGGGCAAAACAGCGGAAGGCAGAGATGGAGGGTGTTGAGGAGAAGCTCATGGAGAAGCTCAACGAACTTGCCAACTCACTCCCAGACGATATAGGGGAGCTTGAGAAACACTTAAGGGTTATGGAGAAGATAATTGAACTGTTGGAGCGATACAAAAAACTGGAGGGAGGAGAATGAAGAACGTTAGGGTGCTGGAGGCTATTAAGGACGGCCCGAAGACTATCGAGGAAATAGCCGAGGCAACCGGAATAAAACCCATGGAGGTACGCCGTTACCTGCTCCGCTTCGTCGAGCAGGGGAAGGTGGAGAGCTATCAGAAGGAAGGGAAGCTCTACTGGAAGCTGAGGGAGAAGGACGAACTTGAGGAGGAGTTCAAGTACGTTTGAACTCTTCATATTTGGATTGGAGATTGAGTAATCGATTTTTACCTCCAATTTTTGACTCATGATGTTGCAATTTTAACAGGTAGAAAGTCAAATAGTTTTTTATATGTCTGGATAATATTCATAACGGTGATGTCTTGTGGCAAAGTTCGCACTATGGTGGGTTCGATGGAATGGATCTGATTACGAGTCGAGGATGACCGTTGGGGGAAGGAAGGCCACTGTCGAGGACTTCAGGGAGAGAGGTTTTGATAGGGTTGTTGTACTTGATGGGGAGGGAGGAGGTTCTCACTATACCGGCCCGTATTATGATTCAGGACGCAACGATGGGAAAGAATTTGCAAGATGGGTACTGGACAACGTGCACGGGATTCCGGTGTACATAACGATACCCTTCAAGCGTCCTGATGGAGGCCAAAGGGACCAGGCACTGATCCCGTTTAAATACTCCGGCGTGAACTCGTACTATAAAGGCTGGATTGATGGTGTTCTGAGCGTTGACAACAGTGACCTCACTGGATTCTATTGGAGCTATGAGAGTTGTCTTCAAACAGGCAACTACGGTAAGAACGTCTCCAAGGAATTCATCCAATACATGTACAACTACATCCACGACCATGGGCTGGAGTTGACCTGGATTCCGGCGACTAATGAGAGGGGCGTGTCGTATTTGAGCGATGATGCGTTTGACGGGATTCTCAAAGTTGGCGGCTACTTTGATTACGTATTCGTTCAGCCAAACTATTATCAGAACAAAAACTGCATAGAGAACATTAACGGCACTAAACAAACGTTCTCGTACTCATATAAGAAACTCGTTGAGAAAATCAGGTACATTCACGATGGGCTACAAAAACATGTCAGGAAACAAAATCCAAACACGGTAGTCTCAATAGAGATGGAAGCAGACAGGACAATCCTGGGCATTCCGTGCGGATATTCAGGTAGATGCCCCGAAAACATGGGGTGCGACCGCAACCTCAAAACCTGTTATGAGAACTGTAGGGAGCACGAGCATGAGAAAGCAATAAACTACGCCCTAGATTACATGAGAGCATTACACGACGCCAGATGGGAACCATCGGACCTGGCTTACTACTTCAGCACTAACCTCAAAGTGATGGACGCACTCCAAGAACGTTGCCGGAGGGAACTCAATGAACCGTACATTTAAAACCATCATCATCCTGTTCCTCTCCCTCACCCTCTTTTCCAGAGCAGTGATTTCCGTCGATCCCAGCGGTTCCGTCTATAATGTCCGGTACTCCGTCGTCTCCAACGGAAGCGACGCGTTCATTCACCTCCTGATTCTCGAATACGTCCCATACAATCCCCCACTGCTTGGGGGACAATGGAATGGAGAATCTGAGCCCCTGTGGGCCGAGGAGTTTCTTCTTTTCTTCGATGGTTCCAGACTTTACCGTTTGAACTTTACTCCCACCTTTGGAACACCCCACGGGACTTATGAAGGGGCGAGCTTCGTAAACGAAAGCTGGTATCTGATGGTTAAAATCTCAGGTACTAAGAGATTTTATCGCTTCAATGCCAAAAACTTCTGCGTTGAACCCTTAAACGTCAGCTGGTTCTGGCTCCCCCGGGGAAAAACTAGCAACGAGATTAACGGCTGGCGGGTTGAACTGCAGCCTGGCCCCGGCGAGTGGGGTTACGCGAACGTGAGCGAGGTGTGGGTTACCATGAGCAAGAACGCGAGCATCTGGTCCCTCGGCCCGGCGATACTGACGAACTCAAGCGTTTTTCCTGTTTACTTCACCCTCAGAAAGGGCAACCTCACAAGAAATATCACCCTCGTTTACCTGAATCTCAATGTCACCCGCGATAACTACGTTCCTCCCAACACCTCTGGTGTTCCCAGCTATTGGTTCCCGAGTGACGTTAAAATCGTCAACGTGACGGTCTGCAAGATCAGTGCGAATACATCTACCAGCATGGCCGTTGAGACCAACGGCACAACCTACACAACAAAGACGTCTCCTAATACAACAAAAACACAAACCAACACAAAAGAAACCAAAAAGGGCATCTGCGGGCCGGCTTTTCTCCTCTTCGGCGCTTTAGCCCCAGCCTGCGTGAGGAAAATGAGGAGGTGGCGCGTATCAGAAAGTTCATAGCTCTCCTAACGTTAATCCTCTTAATCCCCTCTTCAACTCGGGCGGTCTCGGCGGATTGCTCTGCCTATGAGGTTTACCTCGTCAAGGGAGTTTATCCTATAAACGGCTGGTTGCTCATCGTCGTCGAGCACGACAGCTACGTCTGCGGGATGATAGCCGGAGAATGGGAGAGCAGGCTGGACTTCGCGAATTCTCTCCAAGAATACTACGTCCTGACGGACGGGGAGCGAGCCTTTCTGCTCGGGGGATACGGGCCTTCGCTCATGAATACAACTCCGGTTGGCATGATAAACGGAACGTTCTACGTGCTTAAGGTGGAGAAATCCAAGGAACCGTACAAAAACGTCACCTTAACCATCGACGGCGAACCAAAGAACTTCACGCTCATCAAGAACGTGACCGTAAGGGAGACATACCGCTTTGAAGGGAACTGCCTTGAGAAGGTTTCAGAGTGCACCATCACCGCCTACCCAAACGGAACCGTGACCAAAAGGTGCAACGGAGCGCAACTTAACGTCTCGGCCTTTAAGCTCCCCTCAACGCAGACCTACGGGAGCTACGTGGAGGCCAGAGAGGGAAGGATAGCATTCAACTTTGAGGGAAAGGACTACACCGCCACGCTTCCAGGGGATATAAACGCATCAATGCTCCGCTTAACAGCTTTCAAGGCGAAAAGAGGGATCGTGCTGATCAACAGGGAGGTGGTGCAACTTCCCGCTGGAGAGGGCCTTGATGAAGCCCCTCTGCTCTCTAGGATCGAAAACGGGACGGTTTCCCTGCTTGAAGTGCCCCCAGATTTTAGCGAGCTTGTATGCGAGAAGCCAGTCGTGTCTGCCACAAACGCCACCGCTGAACTACACAAACCCGCTACACACGGGAGAAAAATCTGCGGCACTGCCTTTCTGGTTCTGCTGGCAACATCAGCGCTGGCAGTACGGAGACGTAAGTAATACAGTAAAAGAACACATGGGGAGATTTGAACCAAAGCTGAGTAATTGGTTTTTACCTTTTGTTTTTTGAATCGTTGTGTTGCAATTTTGACAAGTAGAAATCCAAACAGGTTTTTATATGGCCTTGTAGTACTCATGATGGTGATGTCTCGTGGCAAAGTTCGCACTATGGTGGATTAGGTGGAACGGCTCTAACTACGAGTCAAGGATGACGGTTGGGGGCAGGAAAGCCACTGTTGATGACTTCAAGGAGAGGGGTTTTGATAGGTTGATAATACTGGATGGTGAAGGGCGTAACTCTCACTGCAGTGGTTTTATGTACTCTAATGGGTACAACGACGGGAGAGAGTTAGCGGAATGGGTTCTCCCCCTGGGCATTGACACGCCACTTTACATAACAATCCCTTTTAGTCGCCCCGATGGCAGGCAGAGGGATCAGACCCAAGCGTCTTTTTCAAGTGTCCCAGATTCATACTACAGGGGTTGGATTGATGGAGTTCTTTCCGTCGATATTGACAACATGAAGGGCTTTTACTGGAGTTACGAGAGCCCTCTCCAAACAGGACCTCACGGTGAAAACGTCTCTAGGGAGTTCATCCAAGGCCTATATAATTACGTCCACGGACATGGACAGGAACTAATCTGGATTCCCACTATTGGAAACAGGGCTATGAAGTGGATAACCAACTCTGACTATGTCACTATTCCAACCCTTGCAGAGTATTTTGACCACGTGTTCGTTCAGCCTCACTACTATCAGACTACTAAATTAGACGACGGAAGTGATTACACTCTGCAGGAGTTGGTATCCCGCGTGAAGTGGATGAAGAAACATGGCCTTTCTATTGAGATGGAGGCCGACAACAGCATAATTGGAGAACAGAGCAACTGTGCGTACTGCAAAAGCACTCAAGGATGGTGGAAGGACAATCACTTCGTGGAAAGAGTTGGATGTGACGAAAAGCCCACTCCAGAAACAGAACAAAAGTGCATTAATCGCGCCTGTGATTACGTTAGTTCAATTTTGAAAGTTTACTCTGAAGTGTTCCATAAGGCTCCAGTTCCTCCAGAACGGGCTATAAACACCATCTTTCCAGACAGGGCATACTACTTCGGCACCGACTTGAGAGTCGTCGATAAGGTGAGGTCAAAATGTCCCGACTGGTGATTCCCCTCTTTATTGCCCTTCTTTTCCTCACCGTTCCGGTTTCGGCAGTCTACTACGTGAATTCAGGCGGTTTTCTCTATGGGGTTCACTACACTGTCTTCTCAAACGGGACAAACGCTCTGATTCGCGCTGAGGTTGACAACTACGGCATCACTTGTGGTATGATGGAGAACTGTTGGGCTGAGGTGTATGATGTTTACGAGTATCTCCTCTTCTTCGATGGTTCTCAGCTCTACCTTCTGAACTTCACTCCTGCCCTGCTCTCAAGTCTTCCTCCTTACGCCCCCAGGAACGTGAGTGGGGTGTATTTCAAGGGAATAACTTACGTGAACGGTTCTTGGTACGTTAACGTGAGCGTCTTCGCTTACTCTGCAGAGGCTCAGAGTGGTGTGAACGTGGACTACGTTTACCGGTTAGATACGAAAAAATTCTGCGTTGAACGCGTCAACGCGGGCTGGTCTCAACTCGAAAAGGAGGTGTTCAAGAAAGAGATAAACGGCTGGAAAATCGAGGTTCCAAGAAATTTCTTCCTTGTTGCAAACGCGAGCGATACCACCTGGTCTCCCCTGCTGCCCCTGGTCGTTAACTGGACTCAGTTTCCAGTTTATTTCACTCTTAAAAAGGGCAATTTAACGAGGAACGTTACACTCTTTTACATCAACACTACGAACGTGATAAACGGCTTCTGGTTTCCGAATAGCGTTAAAATCGTCAACGTAACGATTTGCAAAGAAGTTACGAACACCTCAACCAGAACGATTGGAAAAATCAACACTACCCACACACAATCCAGCACGTCAAAAACTCCCACCAGCACGAAAGAAAACCGCAAAATCTGCGGGCTGGCCTTTCTGGTTCTGCTCGCCACACTTTTACTCGTCCTCAGGAGAAAATGACGACCTTTCCTTGTTTTCAATTTGCAGAAAAGACAGGGAAAAGGGAATAGAAAGGCCGAAGGAGTTCAGACCTTCTCTCCCTTATCCCAGTACTCGTTGAACTTGCCCTCGAAGAGGGCCTTGACGCGGAAGTCCTTGATCCATATCTGGGTCTCGTAGTTGAAGTACCTGGCAGCCATGTCCTCGAGGGCGAAGAAGACCTCGTCGTCGCAGATGAGCATCGGGAGTTCGAGCTTGTCTATGACCCTCAGCTCAAGCTTGCCTGCCTTGTGGTAGTCGAGTATCTTGGAAGCGCTGAGCCTGTGGTAGACGTTCTCGGTGACGATTATCTTGGCCTTGGCGCCGTTGTTTATCGCCTTGATGATGTCGCTCTCGAGGTTGATGGCGATGTAACCGTCGTCGGCGAGGAGTATCTGCTCCTTGACCTCCTCAAACATCTCCTTGGTCTTGAGGGTGGCGTTCCTTATTCCGCGGACGACCCAGACCTTCTCGACGCCGTACTTCGGAATCTCGGTCTCGATGAGCGGGCTCATGAGCTGGAGGAGCTCTTCCTTGGCCCTCTTCTTGGCCTCAAGCTCTTCCGCAACGCGCTCCTGCCACTCCTCGATGAACTTCTCGAGGATGTTCTGCGGGTGGACGGGCCTGTACTTGTTGACCTTTCCGGGCTGGCTTATGGCGAAGCCCTTCTTCTCGAGGCTCCTGAGAACGTCGTAGGTTCTCGGTGCCGGAACCTCTGAGACGCTGGCCAGCTCGGCCGGGGTGAGGACACCAAAACCAACCAACGCCACGTACGCCCTTGCTTCGTAGAGGTTCAACTCAAAGTGCTCCTGAAGGAGCTCAACCATCTTGTCCTTAACCATCTTTACCACCACCACATTTTCTATATTTTTTAGTTGGTCTCATACCATATAAATTTTTTCCACCAATTGTTAGTGGCATGCCTTCTGTCCCGGCAATTATCCCGGGATGACTTTCCTGGATATTATTGCTGTTGCGTGTCAATGCAAACCTATTACTACACTGAGGGTTTTAAGATTTTTGGTTTTACTGATTAGCAAAATTGGCCGGGAATATTGGCGGACAAGACGTTCACAATGAGTAAAAAAAGTGATATCAATGTAACCTTTCGAACGTGTAATCCGCGGCATCTGTCACTTAGGCCGGGAGATGGAGGGTCAGGAGACTGTTTGCCATGCCCTGAGGTGCCGGCGTATTTCCCCGTAAAGCGCCTCCAGCACCTTCTGATAGTCTGCCTTATTCTCCTCAACTCTGTCCATCAGCTCTTCGAGCTCCCTGGTCTTCTCCTCGCTGACGAGTTCCTTATATTTACTTATGAGATAGTGGTAGACCTTAATGCCCTGCTCGGTCGGCACCAGTTTTTTTCTGCCGCGGGTCTCAATGACGTAGTAGCGCCTTATCAGGGTTTCGACTATCTTTGCGTAGGTTGACGGCCTTCCTATCTTGTGCTCCTTCATGAGCGCTATTATGTCGCCCTGCGTGTAGAGCGAAACCTTCGGGGCCTTCCACTTCTTGGCCTCCACGACCTTGAGCCTGGCTCCCTCCTCAAGCCTTGGCAGCTGCCTGAACGGCGGAGAGCGGAGCCTTGTCCAGCCGTCCTCGATGACCTCGATGTAACCTTCTATCTCGGCCTTTCCAACGCCGGCGTTTATCGTTGCCCTCTCGAAGAGGATCCTCGCGGCCCTCATCTGGCTCGTCATGAACTTTTTGAATATCATATCGTAGAGACGGTAGTGGTTCCTCGTGAGGTTCTTAGGGAGCTGGATTATGCCGTCGCGGACGAGCTGCATCAGCCTGCCGGTGTCTATCGGCCTCGTCGGCCTTATAGCCTCGTGGGTTCCCTCCTCACCCCAGGGCCTGGGCTTGAAATACTCCTCTCCGACCTCCTGGGTTATGTATTCCTTAGCTATCTCTATTCCTGTGTTGCTGACGTGCGTTGAGTCAGTGCGGTGGTAGGTGATGAGACCCATCTCGAACAGGTCCTGAGCTAAGCGCATAGTCTCAGGCGCTGAGAGCTTGAGGAAGGTTGAAGCGTCCTTCAGCATGGCATCGGTGGTGTAAGGTGGACTGGGGTTCAGCTCCCTCTCCTCAAGCTCGACCTTCTCAACCGTTACGAACTCCGGAGGCTCCACGTTCTTTCCGTCCTTGCCAACCTCAACGGTGACCTGGAGGCCGTTTTCGAGGGTCAATCCGAGGAAGTAGGTCTCGCTCTCGCTGAACTCTTTGTACCTCTCGATTATCCAGCCAAGGACAGGGGTCTGCACCCTGCCAGCGGAGAGGTTGCGGTTTTCAAAAACTCTCTGAAGCTCCTGACTCAGCTCGAAGCCTATCCACCTGTCCTCTATCCTGCGCACGAGCTGGGCGTTAACGCGGCCTTCATTGACGTCCCTTGCCTCTTCAATGGCGCGCATTATTGCTGGCCTAGTAACCTCGTGGAACTCTATGCGCTTGATGTTTGGTGTGTATGGTGAGAGGACGTTCCTTATGTCCCAGGCTATCTTCTCACCTTCGGTGTCGGGGTCAGTCGCGATGAGTATCTCATCTACCTCTTGGGCTATCTCGCGCATGGCATTGACGTTCTCCAGGGCGTCGCGCACGTTGGTCGACCCGCACCGCGGGCAGACGCCTTTCTCTTCCCAGTCAACGAACTGGTGGCCACAATCCCTGCAGCGCTTTATCGTATCGTAGACAGGAATAAACTTAATCATACCTTCTTCCTCGTCGATCAGAACCCCATGATACCCTTCGTTGGTCACGAGATCAAACATGTGCCCTCCGCTCGCCAGGATCGTCAGCATCTTGTTCCCTATGCTGACCTCGTATGCAACGAGATCGCCTATGCGCCTCTTGCTCGGCTGTCCGAAGAAGTTCGCTATCGTCCGGGCTTTGTTGGGGCTCTCGACTATCATGAGGGCAGATTTGACGAGGTCTTTGACCTTGGCGCTTATTTTGCCCTCCATCACCAGCCGGACCTTCTCCCTGTCCTCGTCTATCTGCTTTAGAATTTCATTGAGGTTCAGCTCCTCAAAGGGCACCATCTTGAACTCCGTGAAGCGCCACCGCATCTGCCTTACCAGGCCGTTGAAGACCTTCTCGTTGTCCACTATGAGAACGCTGAGACCTTTGGTGATCCCGCCGGCAAACAGGCGGCTCGTCCTCCCGGTCGCCTGTATGTAGGTTCTAACATCTGGAATCTCGATGTACCACTTTCCGCCCTCCTCCCTGAGGCTTATGAAGGGATCCTCAGCGAGTCTCCTCAGAACATCCCTGTCCTTCAGAACCCTCCTGAGGAACTCCACCAGCTCCCGGAAGACCCCCAGAACATGGTTGTGAAAGCCGCTCTCTATAGGGAGCCCCTCGGCCAGAGCCTCCTCTATCTTGAGAAGCTCGAACTGGGGTATGTTCCTGATGAGCTTTCTCAGCCGGGCGTGGAGCTTCTCGGCGGTTTTCCTGTCCTCGTCGCTCAGGAACTCCATTATCTCGCTGAGAAGGCCAAGGGCGCGGTATATCGTCGGTCTCTCAAGATCTATGGAAAAGCGGAACTTTGGAACACCGGTAAAGACCGCGTAGCGTATGAGGTGCGGTAGATCAAGCCCCCTGACGAGGGAGCCGTAGTAGGTGGCCGAGCCGACCAGATAATCGGCCTCACCGTTTTCAAACCTCTCTATGGCCTTTTTGTTCTTCGAGCTGACGAGCTCGACCCTGAACCCCCTCTCGCGGAGGTAGTTCACCAGCTCCTCGGCGTAGCCGAGCCCCTGGTCGATTGGGGTGAAGATTATGCCTCCCTTCCCGAGCATGGTGAGGAGCTCTTCCACGTGCTCCTTGACGTCTTTCGTAGGCTTGAGATAGCTGTCAACGACGTTCCTCAGCGCGCTCCTCCCAGAGCCGACTTCGAACCCGAGGAGCTCGCGGTAGAGCTTTATCCTGTCCCCGCGAGCCGAGCCGGTGGCGGAGGCTATAATCATTATGCCTACCGGGTTGTTCCTCTTGAACTCCTCAATCTCCTGCTGGAGCTTTGAAATTTCCTCGTTTAGCTCCTTCAGTCTCTCCCCCCTGTCCTGGGCGCGGCCGTTCAGGTATTTCGCCATGCTCTTCTTGAGACGTATTATCTCCCAGGCTTTGTTTATGACCTCCTCAGTAAAGCCAAGGAGAAGGAGGGAGCGGTCTATGTTCTTGCTCGCTTTAAGGAACGCGTCAACATCGTCCACGAAGATGAAGTCAAAGCGCCTTCCCCTGAGAACCTCGTCGTACTTCCTCGCCAGCCACTGGGCGCTGGTTACAAGGATATTGTAATCCTCGCCCTGTATCTTGGCAAGCATCTCCTCCTTCTCCTTTTTGCGGAGGTTGCCGTGGTAGTAGGCGAGGTTAACCTCGACTCCGGCCCTCTCTGCTATGGCCCTGATCTTCCTAACGGTCTGGATGACAAGCGGTGTTGTTGGGACGACTATGTAGCTCTTCTTCCCTTTAGTGGCGTGCCACACTGCCATGAAGGCCCCGAAAGTGCTCTTGCCCATTCCGGTCGGGGCTATGATGGAGAAGCTCCTGCCCTTGAGAAGGCGCTTGACCCACGTCCTCTGGGCGCTCCAGAAGGTGAAGCCTGTGGCCCTCTCGAAGAACTCCTCTACTTCACGGACTCCCCTCTCAAGCTTGTATATCCTCTCCCACTCCCTAAGCGTGCCCCTGAGCTGAAGCGCACTTCTAACGGCAGTAACAAGGTCAAAATAAGAATCAGCGTGAACGGGACCGTCAAGGCACACGCCGCAAGGGTTTTTAAGGTAGAGCCTCTCATCGGAGATTTTACCGAGGCAGTTCGGGCACATCTCCCGATAGATCGCCTTCATTTTCCCACCCTCTAAGTTCCAATTTAGTGTTTGGGGGATTTATAAGGCTTTTTTAGAGAGCCGTCTCAAGCTCCCTCAGCTCGTCCTCAAGCTTTAGGGAAAGTTCGTAGTCCTCAAAAACGTGCCTGTACTCCTCAGCGACCTCCTCCAGGACGTGAAGGGCCTCCCGCTTTCCGGTTATTTCGACGAGCTTCAGGGCCCTCCTGAAGATCCTCGCCACTTCGCTCCCGCTCTCGTCAGTGCTCAGGGCGAAGCGGAGCTCCTTCAGCGTGACGTCGAGGGCCAGCTCCGGAACTTCGGCCAGAAACTCCATCGCAACTGCCTCGGGGAAGAGCTCGGCGTGCTTATCGAAGGTCTCAAAGTAGAAACCGCTCTCGTGGGCCTTCATAACGGCCGCAACGTGCTTACAGTCTCCTCCAAGCGGGCAGGTGCAGCGGTTTTCGCCGGTCTGCAGGTTCAGCTCGACGTAGTACGGGTAAGTCCCGAGGACTTTGGAGAAGAGCCTGTCCCCGTACTTGACGACCCAGAGAACCTTCCCGGATTTGTAGTACCTCTCGCCCTTCCTGAGGGTCTTTGCGTCCATGGCTCTCACTGTGGGAGCTTACTCCGGGCCCGCTTTAAGCCTTTCGGGCGAAAGCGTTTTATCGCCTTTCGCGTACCATAATCGGTGGTGATCATGGACGTTTTCGAGCTTGCGCGCAGGTACCACGACGAGCTCGGCATAAAGGAGCCGAGCATGGCCACGATGGCCGCCGAGTTCTTTGACGATCTCGGCCTCAGGGTGGCGGAGTTCCTGGAGGAAGAAGGGTACGCGGTGATCGGCACGAAGTTTGTTGACTACGACAAGAGCCTTGTGCTCGACGTAACAAAGGGAGAAAAGAGGTTCGAGATAACGCTCAGGAAGAGCTGATCACCAGCGGTTCTCGTAGTCGAAGACTATCTCCTTCTTTTCCCCTGGTTCCAGGGTGACACTGAACTCCACGTAGGTCTGAGTCTCGTTGATAGGCTGGAGGCTCGAACTCAGCAGCTTACCCCACTTGTAGTGTCTAACTATCACGGTCTTGGTCGTGTCCCCGAAGTTTTCGAGGGTTACCTTGATCTTGTAGTATGCGTAGCCCTCGCCGTTCTTCTGCTCAAGCACCGTCGTGGTGCCCTTGAGGTCGTAGTCCCTTCCAACGCCTATCCTCAGGGCATCACCCTTGGGGGTGTGCTCTATCATGTTCTCTCCTATCAGTAACGCTCCGTCATCCGTCTCCCTGTATATCTCAACTATTCCAGCGGGAAGGACTTTGTCCGTCTTGAAGGATATCGACTCGTAAACTGCACCCTCGCCGCTGTAGGGCCGGCTCTCGTAGAGGTACTCCCTCTCAAAGGGGACCTCCATCGTTAGGTAAGGATACATCATGGTGCTCGACGGGTTGAGGTCGACGATGCCGAGCTTGTAGAGGTAGAACGCCTCGACCTTCTCCGGCTCGCCCACCTGGACGGTCTCCACACCGGCGTCCGCCTTCGTGTAGAGCACGCGGGGCTGTGGAAGTGCTTGGTAGAGCTGAACGTCGCCTGCAACCAGGAGAACCTTCGCACCTTTGAACTCCTGGGCGGTGGGGTTGTTAAGCACTATGTAGCCGTAGAGCTTTGCTTTATCGCCTATGTAGAGCTTGTATCTGCTCTCCCAGCTCATGTTGGCGACGCGATAGGTCACGCTCACGTTGTACTTCCCGGCCTTGTCCGCCTGAAGGACCGCGTAAACGCTCGCCTCCCCTTCGAGGTTCTTGGCCTTGAAGTAGGCCACCTCGTTCGGGTTGATGAGGTAGTAGCCGTCGCCCTCTATGGCAATCTTCCCGTTCTTGAAGCCGAGGAACTTTCCGCTTACGGTTTCACTGTTCCTGAGCTTCACCTCCACTTCACTCCCAATGTTCGCGGAGTAAACGTCGCCGTTTGAGCCCCTGCTGAAGACCCCGAGAACCTGAACTTCCTCATCCAGGGGCCTTATCGTTACCTCGGCTATGTTCAGCCCTGCCAGCTCATTGAGGGGAACCTCGTTCAGGCCCTCTTCAAGCTCGACCTCCTTGATTTCTTCTATGACACCAATCCTAGCAGAGTTGTACAGGACAACCGTGGTATCGCTCGCTGCTGCCTTCTCTCCCTGGAATGAAAACACCGCAAAGAGTAGCAGCATAATGCCGCCAACAGCTATAACAGCCTTCTTCTTCATAAAGAATCACCCATATTACTTAGGGTGAAGGGGTATTTATACCCCTGTCATCGCTTCAAACGGGGCTGAAACGAAAGGTTGGCAAATGGAAACCCTTTTAACTCCCCTCTCGGATTGAGAACTGTCAAGCTGATGAGGTGATTGATATGGACAGGATTGAAAAGGCTAGGGCAATCATTGAGAAGGCCAAGGCCGAAAACAGGCCGCTCGTCGAGCCGGAGGCGAAGGAGATACTCAAGCTCTACGGCGTCCCGGTTCCGGACTTCAAGGTCGCCACCAACGAGGAGGAGGCCGTCCAGTTCGCCCGTGAAATCGGCTACCCGGTCGTCATGAAGATCGTTTCTCCGCAGATCATCCACAAGAGCGACGCCGGCGGTGTCAAGGTCAACATCAAGAACGACGATGAAGCCAGGCAGGCATTCAAGACCATCATGGAGAACGCCAGGAACTACAAGCCGGACGCCGACCTCTGGGGCGTCATCGTCTACAAGATGCTCCCGCTCGGCAAGGAGGTCATCGTTGGTATGATCCGCGACCCGCAGTTCGGTCCGGCCATCATGTTCGGTCTCGGTGGAATCTTCGTCGAGATTCTCAAGGACGTCAGCTTCCGCGTTGCCCCGATAACCAAGGACGAGGCCCTCGACATGATCAAGGAGATCAAGGCCTACCCGATCCTCGCCGGAGCGCGCGGTGAGAAGCCCGTCAACATCGAGGCCCTCGCCGAGATAATCACCAAGGTCGGCGAGCTCGCCCTCGAGCTTCCGGAGATCAAGGAGCTCGACATCAACCCCATCTTCGCCTATGAGGACAGCGCCGTTGCCGTCGACGCGAGGATGCTTCTCTGAACTTCTCTTACTTACTCTTTCCATCATTACTCAACCTTCTTTTCTAAGTTTGCACTTTCAGAAGGATTTTTGAATACTCTTCTCAAGAGAAAGAGTTATAAACCATAAAGGCAATACATAATGTAACGTCCCGGTATGGGGTGGTACCGTGCGCTTTGCAATAAGACTCCGTCCGGAGAATGAGCCGTTCCGGATACCCTTCAACCACCAGCACAAGCTCCAAGGTTTGATATACAGGCGCATCCAGCGCGTGAACCCTGACCTCAGCCTACATCTCCACGCCCCCAAGGTTCCGAAGCTGTTCACGTATTCTCTTTTCATGGCAGAAAGGCGCGAGCTGGCTGAGGACAAGAGCTCTCTGCTCGGCTACAGGCGAGGCTTTTTCTACTTCTCGACGCCCATCGCCGAGATTGCTGAAGCCTTCATCGGCGGCCTGCTCCAGAATCCCGAGGTAGAACTCTGGGGCGAGAAGTTTACGGTCGAGGAAGTCCAAGCTCTCGCCGAGCCGCGAAGGCTGAGTGGAAAGAAGTTCGTGACCCTCTCACCGATAGCCGTGACAACCAAGAGGGTCCAGTTCGGAAAGCCGAGAACCTACGACCTCAGTCCAGCAGAGCCGGAGTTCTACGAGCTGATCAAAGAGAACCTGCGCGAGAAGTATGTTATCCTGCACGGAAGCGAGCCGCCGGAAGAGTTCGAGATGAAGGTCCTCAACGCCAAGCCCAAGCGCTTCGAGGTCAAGCCTGGAATATTCCAGATCGCGTGGCATCTCGTCTTCAGGACCTACGGCGACGAGGGTCTGCTGAAGGTTGGCTACCAGGCCGGGTTTGGGGAGAAGAACTCCATCGGGTTTGGGATGGTGAAGGTCGATGGACGTAAGAGGGGACTTTCGAAAGGCAACAGGGTTTAATCCTTACACCTTCCAACTGGAGGCAATGGAGAGCCTAATCGAGGGAAGCTCCCTTATAGTCCGTGCTCCCACCGGCTCAGGAAAAAGTGAGATGGTCCTCATCCCCTTCATTTTCGAAACCAACGAGAACCTGCCCTCTCAAATGATTTACTCACTTCCCAACAGAACACTCGTGGAGAGCATAGGGGAGAGAGCGAGGCACTATGCTTCCTACAAGAAGCTTCGAGTGGCAGTTCACCATGGCAAAAGGCCCGAGAGCCAGCTCTTTGAGGAAGACGTGATTGTCGCAACCATTGATCAAACAGCTGGGGCTTACCTAAGCGTTCCCCTGAGCATGCCAAAAAGATGGGGAAACATATTCCTAGGGACAGCGGGTTCTGCGATGCTTGTTTTTGATGAGGTTCACACCCTTCACCCGGAGAAGGGCCTTCTGACTTCAGTCGCTATGAGCATTGAGAGTGCAAAGTTAGGTATTCCATTTGTTATGATGTCAGCAACCCTACCTCGAAACTTTATGGAGCGAGTGAAAGCTTTAGCCGAGAAAAAGGGTGGGAAAGTTGAGATAATAGAGGTAGAGGATGAACAGGAAGTAAAATCAAGGGCAAGAAGGAAAGTCGGACTCAATACGGAGCCACTGTTCAATGGCACTTCCCTCACAGTAAAAGAAATAGAAAGACAAGCGGAGGACGTTGATAAGCTCATTGTCGTCGTTAATACGGTCGGGAAAGCCCAGCAACTTTATCGGGAATTGAAGGCCAACGCTGACAGACCGGTAGTTTTAATTCACTCTCGCTTCCTTGAGGAAGATAGGTCTCAGAAGGAGGCAAAAGTCAGGGAAATCTTTGGAAAGGGAAGCTCCGCTAATGAGGCTATACTGATATCAACACAGGTTATTGAAGTAGGAATGGATATATCTTCAGCGAAACTCCTGACTGAGATTTCTCCTGTTGATTCTCTCATCCAGAGAGCTGGAAGAGTTGCTAGGTGGGGAGGTAAAGGTGAGATTGTCATATATAACGTCGGGAAAAAAGCAGGAAATCCCTACGTCCCTTACTCTAAGGAACTCGTTGAATCCACTATCGATGCTCTAAAGGGTGTTGAACTACTTGATTGGCAAACAGAGATAGAACTTGTTGAGAAAGTTCTCTCAAAACCATTTGAGAGCTATCTAGACCCGTACAAATTTTATGAGCGGTTGGGAGGCCTTGCAAGGGCAGTTTATGAAGGTAAAAGATCCTATGTCGAAGAGAACGTTAGAGAGGCGTATTCAGTTGATATTGCCATCCACGATGACGTAAGTAATCTGAATCCTGACGATGCCTGGAAGCTCAAGCGTGTTAGAGTTGATTTTAGGGTTCTTAGGGGTAAGTTTGACCTAATCCAAGAAGCTGGAGGAAAGGTGTACCTTGTTGAGGAGAACTTTATTCTAGATGAGTACTCAAGTAGGTATACCTTAACCCAAATATCCAGGAAGGATGACATTCAACCCTTCGAGTTCTATATCATCGAGGGCCTCAGTTATTCCCCGGAGTTAGGGCTACTCTTTGATAGAAGTGGAGATATTAAGAGGTTTGAGTTCGAGGAGAAAGACAATGCGACCAATGTAATGGGAGAGAGCAGAATGAAAAAGGAAAGCTGGGTAGAACACTCGAGAAAAACACTCGATGTTCTAAGAGTGTATATGCTTCCACGCTATGACTATCCAATTGGAGCATTTGCCAAGTATTTTGGCATTTCTAAGAAAGAGCTAATTAACTGGATAGAGCTGAGTGTCGCTTTACACGATCTTGGAAAGTTGAACATATACTGGCAGAAAAAAGCCAGCTGGAGACCCGGAGAAGAGCCAATAGCCCACGGATTTGAGAAGAAAGGCAAGTTACCGCCCCATGCAACGGTCTCGGCTAAGGCCCTTGAAAGATACTTAGGAGAATACTTTGAAGACCGAGGACTTGCTAAGGTTTTCTACCTTGCTATAGCCCATCACCACTCTCCTTGGTCTTCAAAGTTCCAGAAGTTCAAATTAATTCCCAATGTGGTGGATTACATTTTGCAAGTTTGTCCTCTAGAAGATATTGAAACCTCTATCATTCACAGCCATCCAGCCGGTTCTTTAGGATTCAACTATCTGAATGTTGCTGAGGAGAATGAATATTACCGGCTTTATGGGTTAGTTTCAAAGCTTCTCCGCATCTCTGATAGACTGGCTACAGGTGGTGAGTCGTATGAATCGATATTTAGTTCCTAAGACTGGATGGCAGTTTCTTGACTTAGCGAAGGCCTATGGACTCGGCATAGTAGTCCATACACTGTCCAAAGAAGCAATCATTGCTGATACAGGGAGCTATTATGAGATACGAAGCAAGAATGAGCCAGACTTTTCAGAGCTTCCAAAAATTAGAGGTTACTTAGGGGAGGACATTGATGAATGGGGCAATGTCTTAGCTACTTTGAGTAAAGCCAGAATTAAAACACTAAGGAGGGATATGGTAGAATTCTTTACCAACGAGGATAACATAAAACAGGTTCTCAGACTTAAACTCAACGGAAAATCAGTTACACTTCCCCAATCCCTTGAACTTGGGGCAAGTAAAGGCATTAGAAAAGCAGTTCTTAGCTCATACTCGGAGAGTCAAGTAAAGATACCTGCTGAAGAGTTCTATCTCGCTGTGTTGGGGGCAATAAATATCTCTGTCTGGAAAGGTTCAAAGGACTATTTGGTAGCTGTTTATCCTCTTCCATTGGATACCAGAGTTGAGGACGTTTATACGATAAAACACAGGCTGAAGGAATCAGTCAAAGGCTTCCATAGAGCAGGCTATTTCTCCACAGTCGCGAGAATTGCAGTTAGGCTCGTAAAAGAAGAAAAAGAGCTAATGCGTGGCGGTTCTTTTCTACCCAAAATTGGGGGAATCCTCTATGGTGTCATGATGAGGACCGGGAATCAACCTAAGCCCTTTACCTCTGGTCTATTTCCGTTGGATTTTCTCCACTCCCTTGTTGAGACGCTCGAAGGTGAGGAGGCCATTGACAAGTGGATTGAGATTCTTGATAGAACTTCCTACATCAAGGGCTACGAAGATATTGCCATGGCGTTATCTACGTTCATAGCTGAACCAACTTTGGAGAACTACTACTCCTACATCCGGCTTCACTTGAGAAACGAGTTGAGGTCGAACTCAATAAAATTCGGTTCTTATGACGCGGATTCCCTTTTGGAGGTGCTGAAGAATGTCGAAGTTAGCTGAGCTGTTTGAGAACGAAGCAGTCAAGGACTTTGGAGTAGCACTTAGAAAAGCCCTGAGAATCGGGGAAGACTACTCCTCTCTAGTCGAACTGGAATATGCCGAAACCAAGGAGCAGTTCGCAGAAGTGATAAAGCGCTTCCTCAGGAGGTATGAAACTCTGGCAAAGAAAGGCTACAAAGGCAAGCAACTGAAAAGGCCAAAGGAAGAGAGCCTTGTTGAACTAATGAGGTTAGTGGATGAACACGGCGTCAAGCTCGTTCGTTCTGCACTCATAAGCTATGCCCTTGTTAAAGGAGGTGAGGAGAATGAGTGAAGAAAAGGGAAAGGTTTTTGAGATTGCCATACTCGGTAGGGCCCTTTGGGAGCTCCACAGCCTCAACAACGAGGGAAACGTCGGAAACGTTGTTGAGCCGAGAAGCGTCAAGATAATAGATCCGAACACCGGAAAAGCAGTAACTACCGACGGCATCTCAGGGGAAATGCTCAAGCACATACACGCTGAGCTGATGTGGCTTCTTGATGACAAAAGCCATCTATGTGAGGCCTGTAGAACGCTCCATCCAGAGAGGTTTAACTACGTCGTCTCGAAGAACAGGAACAAGTTCGAAAGCCCAGCTTACGTTATAGGAGAAGCCGTCAAGACTTGCGACATTTGTGATGTTCATGGTTTTATGGTCGAAAAGCCAACGGTTTCAAGGAAGTCCACCGTTGAGTTCGGCTGGGCTCTGGGAATCCCAGAGGTTTACAGAGACATACACCTTCATGCGAGACACGCTTTGGGCGAGAAAGGCAAGAGACAGGAGAGTGAAGAAGGCAGAGAAGGTGGAACCCAGATGATATACCACAGACCAACGAGAACTGGCAGGTATGCGATAGTTACCGTCTTCCAGCCTTGGCGCATAGGTCTTAACGAGGCAAAGCAGGACGTGTATACCTACGATGGAAAGCGCAGAAAGGAACGTTATCAGCTTGCACTTAAGGCATATCAGCTTATGTTCACAAGGCCTGAGGGAGCCATGACAACTACGAGGTTGCCTCACGTCGTTGATTTCGAGGGTGTGATAGTTTACTCGACCAAGCCAATGCCAGTACCTATAATCTCACCGCTGAAGGATAACTACATCAGCGAGATTGAGAAGATCGCGAACGCCTTGGATAGTATTCAGGTTGTGAAGTTTAAGGGTGTAGCGGACTTCGTGGAGAAGCTTAGGACATTGATGAGTGCAGAGCCGTACCAAATGGAATTTGGGGGAGAGTGAATGAGGTGGCTTAAGCTAGTCGTCCACTTTCCCTCCTTTTACTCATACAGGATTCCAGAATACTCGTCCCAGTACGCACTAGCACTACCGCTGATAGCTCCATCCACTATAAAGCTGGCAATAGTCTCAATGGCTATAAGGATGAGTGGAAAAGTTAGTGAGGGAAAGAGGATATTTGGTTATATCAGAGACGCAAAGGTCGGAATTAAGCCCCCAAAGGAGATAGCCATCAACAGTGTCTTCGTGAAGAGACTCAAGAAAAAGAAAGACCAGAGCGGCTTCCAGCAGAGTTTTGGCGTCAGAGAATACGCCCACTTCTCTGGAGACGTAGAGGTTTACATGGGACTGCCAGATGACGTTCCGGAGGAAGTAAAGCACTACGCAAAGCATATAAGATACTTCGGCACGAGCGATTCATTGGCATACGTGAAACGCGTTGAATGGGTTAACGAACCTCCCCAAAGAATAGTATTCCCAGTTGGGATTTCTGAGATTCCTTCAGGTTCGTACATCTACCCTGTGAAGGACTTCTCACCAAAGGCAACCTTTGAACAGATCAACCCATATTCCCCAAAAAGCCCTGGAAAGCCATACGAGACGAAATACTACCCCCTAAGACTCTCCAAAAGGCCGGTAGAGGGTAGTAATTGGAAGGTTCTTTTCGTTTCTTAAATTTTACATGCTTGCTGGAGTATTGAGGTGATTACAAATGAAACTGCAATCAGCGTTACAAGTTGTTTGTTACAAACAAATTTGTAATAAACTGTCCGGCTGGAGGTTCGCCCGTGCTCCCTGAATATCCCCACGACGAACTCCTCACCCGTGGCACCGAGATAAACTACCTCTTCATCTGCCCCACAAAGCTCTGGTACTTCGCCAAGGGCATCACCATGGAGCAGGAGAGCGAATGGGTTGACCTTGGTAAATTCCTCCATGAGCGACGCTATGGAAGCGAGGAGAAGGAAGTTCAGATTGGGAGCATAAAGATAGACTTCATCCGCAGGGGCGACACCATAGAAGTTCATGAGGTCAAAAAGAGCAAATCCATGGAAAAGGCTCACGAGATGCAGGCGCTGTACTACCTTTATTACCTCAAGCAGCACGGCATCAAAGCGAAGGCGGTTCTCCACTACCCGCAACTTAGGGAGACGAAGGAGGTTACACTCGACGGCCGCGAGGAAGAAGTCGAGACGGCCATCAGAGATGTCGAGCGGATAAAATCACTCCCCACCCCACCCGAGCCGGTTAAGACGAAGAAGTGCAAAAAGTGCGCCTACTACGAGCTGTGCTGGGTGTGAGGTGATAGTTGTGAGGAGGAAAACGTTGAGATTGGGGAAGAGCCTATCCCCTGAAGACATTGAGCGATCCATACTTGAGGGCTTCGACGAATGCGTTGGGGACTTTGAGGGGATCTCAAAAAATC